>CAMAUH010000258.1 GCA_945861365.1 Candidatus Kuenenia stuttgartensis | reverse complement strand
TGTCAGAACTCGAACAGCACGCGAACGCCTTCAGCGCCCTTCGCGGCATCGATCTTCACGACCCCGAACGCACCGGGGGTCTTGGCGACGTACTTCAACAGCATGCGCTCGCTGTCCACGTCCTTGGGCGGCGTGGTGCCGTTCATGTTCTTCATCTTGAGCCAGTGCCGCGCGATCTCCGCTTCGCTCATGCCGAGCACGAGCTTGAGGAACGCCACCTGCTCCGCCGACGCGCCTTCGCGCGCGTAGGGCTTGGCTTCCAATCCACCGGGCCACTGCGTCAGCTCCTTCAAGAACAGCTTCTTGATGGTCGCCTTCGCGGCATCGCCGGTGTCGGTGCACTTGTTGGCGCTGTTCACGACCAGCGCCCAATGGGCGGTCTTCTTGGCTTCGTCCTGGGCCGTTGCGAGCACCGAGAGGACCAGCGACAGCGAGATCAAAGTCGTTGTGGTTCCCATGGTTTGGCCTCAGAAGCTGATGGAACAACTGAAGTTGGCGAACTGCACCGCGTCACCCGTGCGCGGCAGGTTGTTGTGGTGCAGGTCGAGACGGAGGCGGACCGCGGGATCCGGGTTGTAGCAGAGGCCGATCACGTGCTCGGTGCAGATGCCGCGCGGCAGCACGGCCGCGGCGAACACGTTGAGGTCCGAGCCGGCGTCGTAGTAGTCGAAGCGGTAGGTCAGGCCGAAGGTGTCGAGCGCGAACCAGGTCCACTCGGTCGAAGCCGCCTTCTGGTCGCCGAAGCCTTCTTCGCCGCTGTAGTAGGCCTCGCTCTTCATCATGAAGGAGCCCTTGCGCCAATCGACGTCGACGCCGGCGAAGTGGTAGTCGCGGGTGCCGTTGACGTAGGCGGGGAACGGCGACTGCAGCGCCCCGAAGTTGGTCGCCGGTATCGCCGCGCCGGTTCGCGTGCCGAGGCCGTAGTTCGCGGCGACCGACAGGCCGAGTTTGCCGAACATGTAGGCGAGGCGCCCGCCCCCGATCCCGTCGTTCGCGCTGTCGGCCTCGGTGCCGATGTAGACGTCGTAGTCGACCCAGTCGTCGGTGCCGACGGTCAGCTTGCCCGAGGCCCGCAGGCCTTCGATCACCTGCGGATACAGCTGGTTCTGCAGGAACAGGCGCGTGTGCAGGCTGCCCTGCGCGATCATGCGCGCCGGGATGAAATACTCGCGGTTGGTGGTGCCGTGTGGCGACCCGATGACGCCGCCCTGCACCTGGAACCAATCGGCCGGCTTCCACTGGCCGTAGGCGCGCGACAGGAACACCCGACGGGTGACGTCGTCAGGAGTGAAGGTCGGATCGCTGGCGTTGCCGACGGTGACCGGGTTGTCGAGCAGACCACCGTTGAACGTGTAGAAGCCCGGCGTCGCGAACAGCGACCACTCGTCGTTGACCTGCGCCTTCAGGTACAGCTCGGCGAGCGTGACCAGGTGGCCAGCCGCATGGTCCCTTTCGCCGCTCATGTAGGTGAACAGCGACGAGGTCTGGCCACCGAAGTCGAACGACTTCGCGGTGTACGGCTGCACGATCGCTCGGCTACCGACGCGCTCGGACAGCTTCGACTGCTGGTCCTCGAGTTCGTCGACGCGCTCGCGCAGCGCCTTCAGTTCCTTCAGGACTTCCGGATCCTGGGCGCTTGCCAGCGAAGCGCAGCAGGTCAGGGAAACGGCCAGCAAGACAAGGCGTCTCGTCATGAGACGTGTTTCGGCACCGATGCCACGGCGACTTGAGCACCTCGGGCGCCGCGCCGTAATCGCGACCGGGATCCGGAGTCCCGGACGCGCTCTCAGACCGTCGTGAACGGATCGCGATCGGTGCGGGCGATCCGCACGTCGAGCTCGCCAGCGAACGGCTCGCGCAGGCGACGCTGCAGCACCTTCAGGAAGCCGCGCTCCGTGTTGCTGTGGCCCGCGAGCACCACGGCGGTGCCGGCTGCCACCGCGGCCAGTGCATCATGGTGCGACAGCTCGCCGGTGACCCACACGTCGGCACGCACACCACGCAGGATCGAGCCGCCCGAACCCGCCGCGACCGCGATCGTGCGCACCTTGCCCGGCGCGCGCGCTGGCCGCGCGACCTGCAGGCTGCGCACGCCGAACGCGCGCTTGCAGCGCTGCAGCAGCGTGGCAAACGGGATCGCCTGGGCCATCTCGACCACCCGGCCGAACTCGCCGTCACCGCACGGACGCAGTTCCTTCGGCACGGTGCCGCCGAGCATGCGTTCGGCCAGCCAATCGCCGAGCCCACTCGGCGCCGCGTCGAGCGCGGTGTGCGGCGAGTGCACCGCGATGCCGGCACCGGCCAGCCGCAGCAACGCTTCCTGCACGCCACCGTCGACGGCGATCCGCTTCAGCGGCCGGAAGATCGGCGGGTGGTAGGCCACGACGAGATCGGCGCGCGCGGCGATCGCCTCGGCGGCTACCGCGGGGGTCAGGTCGATCGTCAGCAGCACGCGCTGCACGCGGCCGGGCTTGGCACGCGGCTGCAGCAGCACGCCGACGTTGTCGCTGTCGGCTGCCAGTTCGAGCGGCGCGATCTCGTGCAGGATGTCGACGACTTCGGCGAACGAAGGTGCGGTCATGGCATCACGAGGCGCCGGCACTGACGACGATCAGGCGATCCGGATGCAGGTGGCGTTCGGCGGCCTCGCGCACCTGCTCCGCGGTGATCGCGCGGATGATCTCCGGGTAGCGCTGGATGAAGTCGAAGCCGAGGCCGAAGCGCCGCGCGCGGATCGCGTAGGCCGCGAGGTTGCTGTTGCGCTCGAGGGCGAACACGAAGCTGCCGGTCAGGTAGTCCTTCACGTCCTGCAGTTCCTGCTCGCTGACCGGCTCGGTGCGGATGCGGCGGATCTCGTCCATGAAGCCATCGATCGCGCGTTGCCGGTGCTCCGGCGAAGTGCCGATGTAGGCCATGAACGTGCCCGGCTCCTCGCCAGCACTGGCGGTGATGCCGGCGCTGACCGCGTAGCAGAGGCCCTGTTCGTCGCGCAGCTTGCGCGAACAGCGCGACGTGAACCCTGGCCCGGTGCCGAGCACGTGGTCCATCACCGACAGCAGGTAGAAGTCGGGGTGCGTGCGTCGGATGCCGATGTGGCCGAGGTAGACGTGCACCTGCTCGCGCGGCATCGGCATGTGCGCGTCGCGGCCGTTCTCGGCGAGGTCGACGTCGGGCGCACCGGGATGCTTCGGCGCCTTGCCCTTGAAGTCGCGGAAGGCCTTCTGCAGCCGGTCGAGCATGCGCTCGGGGTCTTCGGGCCCCGCCGCCGCGACGTAGCCACCGGACGGCCGGAACCAATCGTCGTGGAAGCGGCGCAGGTCCTTCGGCCGCAGCTTGCCGACGCTGCGGTGCGTGCCCGTGTTCGGGCGGCCCAGCGGGTGCTCCCCGTAGACCTCCTTGCGGAACCGGCGACCGGCGACGGCGCGCGGGTCGTCGTCCTCGGCCTTGATCTCGGTCATCACCTCGGCCTGCACGCGACGCACTTCGCGACCGGGGAACTCGGGCTCGAGCACCATCTCGCGCAGCAGGCCGATGGCCTCCTTCTGCACGAGGGCCGGCGCCATGACGACGCCGCCGCGATGGTTGCCTTCCATCATCGCGCCGATGCTCTCGGTCGCGGTGGCGAGCTCGAGCGCGCCGTAGCGCTTGGTGCCTTCGTCGAGGCATTCGCCGACCAGGTTGGCGAGGCCACCGCTGTCCGCCGGCTCGTCACCGGCGCGAACGTCGAGCGACACCACGGCAGCGAACGTCTGCACGCCGGGGTTGTGCACCGCCAGCAGGGTCAGGCCGGAATCGAGCTCGCGCTCGGCGATCGACAACCGCAATGGAACGGTCATGCGCGCTTCCCCCGCTTGCTGGCGGCGACCTTAACTTCGGCCCGCTTGCCCTTCTTGGCCCGCCGCGCGGCGCGCGGCTTGCCAGCGGCCTTGGTCGCCTTCGCCGGCTTCGCCGACTTGACGCCGGCCTGCGGTTGCTGGCCGGGCAGAGCCCAAACGACCGCAGCCTTGTCGAAGTCGAGATACCGGGTGGCCACGTCGCGCAGTTCGCCCGGCGTCAGCGAGTCGTAGGTCGGCAGCACGGTCGCCAACGTGCGATAGCCGTCCGGCGTGCCCGCCTCGAAGCGGCCGAGCTTCATGGCCAGATCGAGCACGCTCTCGTCCTGGAACAGGAACGACGCGCGGATCTGCGCGCGGATGCGCTGCAGGTCCTTCTTGGCCACGCCTTCGCGCACCAGGGCCTTCACCTCTTCGCGCACGATCATCTCGACCTTGGCCGGCACGCTGCCGTCGCGCAGTTCGCACAGCACGAACATCGCGCCGGGCTCCTGCCGCGTCTCGTTCATCACGCTGACGTCGGTGACCAGCTCCTCCTCGCGCACGAGGCGGCGGTAGAGCCGGCTGTTCTTGCTGTTGCCGAGGTCGTGCGCGAGCAGGTCGAGCGCGTAGTCGTCGCGCTCACCGACGCGGCAGGTCGGGAAGCCGATGCACAGGCGCGTCACCGAGTGCGGCGTGCGCATGATCGCGCGGCGTTCGCCGAGCGGCGGCGGCTCCTTCAGCGGCGGCGTGCGGTCGTCGACGCGCGGCAGCGGGCCGAACAGTTCGCGGATGCGCTGCGCGGTGCGCGCGCGGTCGATGTTGCCGACCACGACCAGGAAGGCGCGGTTGGGGCCGTAGTTGCGGCGGTAGTAGTCGCGCATCTGCTGCGCGCTCAGCCGCTCGAGGTCCTCGCGGTAGCCGATCACCGGATGGTGGTACGGATGGACCTGGTAGAGCAGCGCCTCGGTCGCCTGGTACAGCGGCCGCCACGGCTCGTCCTCGCCCATCGCCAGCTCCTCGAGCACGACGTTCTTCTCGTTGGCGAACTCGTGCGGGTCGAGCAGGCAATCGCGCATGCGGCTCGCCTCGATCTCGAGCGCCTGCTCCCAGCGATCGGACGCCAGCGTGAAGTAGTACGCGGTGCCGTCGGTGTCGGTGAAGGCGTTGTTGCTGCCGCCCATCTTGCTGGTCTGCAGATCGATCTGGCCCTTCGCGTAGCGCTCGGTGCCCTTGAACATCATGTGTTCGAGGAAGTGCGAGACGCCGGTCTCGCCGGTGCGCTCGTCGCGCGAGCCGACGCGGTACCACAGCACCGATGCCACCACCGGCAACGGGCCGCGCTCGACCAGCAATGCCTTGAAGCCGTTCTCGAGTTCGACCACCTCGACATCGGGCAACATCGTCGTGTTCGTCATTCTTCGAGTCCCCCGGGGCCATCCGCGGCGCTGGAACGCGCGAGCGTGCGCAGCGCTTCGATCTCGTTGCGCTGCAGGAAGCGCCACTCGCCCGGGCTGAGCCCGTGCAGGTTGAGGTCGCCGATGCGGATGCGCTTCAGCTCCGACACCGGGAAGCCGAGCTTGGCGAACACGCGGCGGATCTCGCGGTTCTTGCCTTCGCGCAGCGTCACCTTCAGGAACGTCTTGTCCTTGCCGGCGTGCTCGACCTTGAGGTTCATGCCGGCGGTCGGGCCTTCCGACAGCCAGACCCGGCCCTTCGCCTTCTCGAGGTCGCTCTGCTGCGCGTGGCCGCGCAGCACGACGGAGTAGAGCTTGGGCACGCCATAGCGCGGGTGCGTCATCTCGAGCGCGAAGCTGCCGTCGTTGGTCAGCAGGATCAGGCCTTCGCTGTCGAGGTCGAGGCGGCCGACCGTGAACAGGCGGCCCTTCACCGTCGGCAGGAAGTCGATGACGCGCTTCTTCTGCTCGTGCTTGGCGTTGGTGCAGACGACGTTCTTCGGCTTGTTGAACAGCACGTAGGTCGGGCGCTCGGGCTGCACGCGGCTGCCGTCGAAACGCACTTCGTCCGCTTCCGGATCGACGCGCACACCGAGCTCGGTCACCTGCTTGCCGTTGATCTCGATGCGCCCCGTCTTGATCAACGTGTCCGCGGCGCGACGGCTGCAGACGCCGCTCATCGCCAGGAAGTGGTTGAGCCGGATCTTGCCGTCCCCCGTGCCGGTGCCGGGCGCCGACGCCGGCGTGACCACGAGGCCCTGCGCGCGGCGCTTGCTGCCGCGCACCGGACGGCGCGCATCGCCACCAGGGCGAGGACCGCCGCCCGTGCCGCCACCGGGGCGCGAGGCGCCACCGGGGCGCGAGGCGCCGCCAGGGCGAGGGCCGCGATCGTCGCGGGCGGAGTCGGGTCGCCCGCGGGACGGGCCCGGACGACGCGCGCCATCGCGGGAGAAACGTTGGCCGGGCTGCCGGTCCTCGTGACGACGCGCCATCAGCGCACTCCTGGGTCGCAGACCATCACGTTGATGTGTTCGGTTGGATCGAGTTCGAAGCGGGCGACGCAGGCGGGCACCAGCACGGTGTCGCCCGTCGCGAGTTGCAGCGTGCCGTCGTGCCGTTCGCCGGGCCACGACAACGTGCCCTTGCCGGCGATCACGG
>CAMAUH010000257.1 GCA_945861365.1 Candidatus Kuenenia stuttgartensis | reverse complement strand
ACCAGCACACCCAGCGCTGGCTCGCCGCAGTGCAGCAGGCCGGCGCCGGTTGGCTGACCGCGGCGCAACTCGATGGGCGCTGGATGGTGCGCATCTCGATCGGCGCGCTGGCGACCGAGCGGCAGCACGTCGCCGAATTGTGGCAGGCGATGCAGCGCGCGGTCAGCTGACCGCAGCGCTCGCGACCGCGACCGGCAGCACCACCCGGAACGTCGAGCCGCGTCCGGGTTGGCTGTCGAGTTCGATGCGGCCGCCGTGGCGTTCGATCGTGCGCTTCGCCAGCGACAGGCCGAGTCCGGTGCCGCCGGCCTTGTCGACCAGCTGGTCGCGGCCGACCTGGCAGAACGGTTCGAAGATGCGCTGCTGGTCCGCCACCGCGATGCCGACACCGTGGTCCTCGATCTCGACCACCAGGGTGCCGGCGACGCACCGCGCCCGCAGGTCGACCGGGCTGCCCGCAGGACTGAACTTGCAGGCGTTGTCGAGCAACCGGACGAAGGCCTCCCCGACCTGCACCCCATCGGCCTCGCCCGTCGGCAGCCCCACGGCGAAGTCGAGCCGCACCCGCTCCGCCTGGTTTGGCGCCAGCGCCGCCACGGCGGTGCGCAGCGAGGCCTCGAACGACAGCGGCGCCAACTCCAGCGGGCGCACGGAGTCGAGTTCGAGCACGTCGTCGACCAGCGCCGCCAGCCGTTCGGCGCCGCGCAGCGCGATGACCGAGAACTCGACCCGCGCGTCGTCGTCGTCCTGATGCAGCTGCGACAGGATCTCCACGGCACTGAGGATCTCCGTCATCGGCGTGCGGAGTTCATGCGAGACGTTGGTGACGAACTCGGCCTTCGCGTGCACCGCGGCCAGGGCCGCGTCGCGCGAGGCGATCAGTTCGCGTTCGGTCTGTTCGCGCCGACGGACGTTCTCCTGCAACTGCGCCGCCATGTCGTCGAACGCACACCCGAGCGCCCCGAACTCGTCGCGATCGCGGAGCGCCACGCGCACGCCGAGATCGCCGGCTGCCAGCCGCCGCGTGGCTTCGCGCAGCGACACGATCGGCACCAGCGTGCGACGGATCTGCACCAGGCTTGCCAGCAGCACGAGGCACAACGTGCTCGCCGCCGCACCGACGAACCACCACAGGAAGCCGCTGCTGCCGGCCAGCGCCTCGCGCTCGGCGCGCGACTGCACGACCATGAACTCGAGCCCGTACTGGGGCCGCAGGAACGCGCGCCACAGGCACGCGAGGTGCGGCTCGCCCGCGGCGGTCCAGCCGACGGTGCCGGTGGGCTGCCGCTGCACCGCGGCCCGCTGCAGCGGTCCGAGGTCCGGCAGGATCCCGAAGGTGTGGAACAGCGGCCCCCACTGGCCATCGAAGACCGCGACCTCGCTGCCCGCGACGCGCAGCTCCTCGGGATCCCAGAACCAATCGGGACGGATGCGCGCGACCACGCGACGGCCGTGGTCGTCCACCGCCAGGGCCATCACGAGGCCCGCACTGGCACTGCTGCGCAGAAGCGGCTTGCCGGTGGCGAGGTGCTGCAGTTCGCCAGCACCGAGCGGCGGCAGCACGGCAGGGCGTTCACCACCCAGTGGCGTCGCGCCCGCCGCGTGTTCCAACCAGACGCCGGCGCAGCGATCACTGACGTGCTGCAACAGCGCCGACGGCACCGCGTCAGCCGACGCGCGCAGGGTCTCGCGCAGCAGGGCCAGGTCGCCGGCGACCTGGCTGGCCCGGGCGGCGATGCCCATGCCGGCGGTCTTCGCCGCGTCGTGCAGCGAGTTGCGCAGCTCCTCACGCATCTGCCGCGTCGCACTGGTGACCGCGAGCCAGGCGAACACCACCAACGGCAGCAACGCACAACCGGCGAACAGCGTCACCAGCCGCCGGCCGATGCGGGACGACAGGGCGCTGACCGTGCCCGACGTCGGCAGCGGGCTCACTCGAGGCCCCCCTGGCCAGCGAACGCCGCGCGCGGGGCGGCTTCGGGCGCTGGCCGCAGGGCATCCCCGGTATCGACTTCGCCGAACGCGCCGACCGCCTGCTGCAGTGCTGCGACAGCGGCCTCCACGTCCACCAACGCGGCCCGCTGGTCGGCCGGCAGCTGGCGCAGCGAGTTCGCGAGCTGGCGTCGCAACTGGAGCTCGGCTCCGCGGATCGCCGCCACCCGCGCGCCGATGCCGGCGACCGCTTCGTTCAGGCAGGCGACCTCTTCCTTCAGGTGGTCGTTGGCGCGCGTGCGCAGCGGCTCCGGCAGCTTGCCGGCGGCCAGCAAGCGCAGGTTGCGCTTGTAGCGCACCAACGGGCCGGCGATGCGATGCGACAAACGCACGGAACTGATGACGACGATCACCGCGCACACGAACGCCGGCAGCCAGAAGCGCTCGTGCATGTACAGCATCACGATCGCCTGCTCCTCGAACTCGGCAACCGGTCCGCCACCGGCGAGGTTCCACAGCAGCGGCACGAAGATGCCGGCGGTCAGCGCGACCAGCGACAGGCCGCCGTACAGCAGACCGTGCGCCAGCAGGTTGCCCTGCAGGCCCCAGTCGACGATGTAGCGGCGGCGAACGAAGCGCTCGGTCATGGTTTCAGTACTCCGAGGCGACGCCGAAGAAGCCGCCGTTGTTGGCCCGGATCACGTCGTCGAGGCCGACGTTCTGGCCGAGGGACACGTTGGTGCTGCCATCCGCTCCGAGGCTGAACAGGTCGTAGTCGGTGTTCAGCGGGAACATGTAGCGATCGCGGCGGCGCGTCTGGTCGGTCGGCACGCCGACGAAGACGCGGAACTCGGCTTTCGCGGCGATGGCGCGGTCGCTCGCCACCAGATCGCTCGCGACGGCGGCCAACACGCCTTCTTCCAGTCCCACCTGGACCGCTTCGCCGGCGCCGACGCCACCGCCTGCGCCACCCCCTGCGGCTGCCGCCTTGGCCGGATCGAGCGGTGCCGCGACCGCTGCTGCGACCTCCGCCGCGTTCCCCTTCACGGCGCTCGGATCGACGAGACCGGCGCTGACCGCCCAATCGAGCCCATCGCCGGTGCCAGCGCCGTAGTTGAGGAAGCAGTAGGGCACGCCCCAAGGGTCGCGCTTGCCGCCGAACCCGACCTGATGCAGCGTCAGCGGCAGCGCGCCGCCGTTGGTCGCGGTGAACGCATCGACCGCGTGCGAGATCGTGACCAGCTCGTGCCGGGCCTTGCCGATGCGCGCCGTGCGCAGGGCGGCGACATACTGCGGCACCCCCATCGACGCGACGATGCCGAGGATCGCTACCACGATCATCAACTCGAGCAACGTGAAGCCGCTGCTACGCGGGGCCTCTGGTTCGCCGGACATCGCCGACGGTATCGGCGCGACCCGACTGCCCGCCTGAGCAGGACTGCAGGGGGCCGCCGGGCTCATCCCTGGTGCCAACCCGCTGCGCGGGGTCACTGCCGCCGCTCGCGGCCACCGCCCGGGCGGTCACCGGGGATCGACTCCCGGACCGCCAGGCGGAACTCGAAGATGGTGCCCAGGACAGGACTTGAACCTGCAAGCCCATTACGGGCGCTAGCACCTCAAGCTAGTGCGTCTGCCAATTCCGCCACCTGGGCGTGCTTCGAGGGCCGCGGACAGTAGCGGGGTAAAGCACGTTTTCAACAGCGAACCCGCCGGCGCACGACCCAGATGGCGATCACATGTTGCCGGTCAACCGCAGCTGGAACCGCACGTAGTTGTTCTCCAGTTCGAACTGCATGCAGCCGGTGCGCAGCATCTCGGCCATCGCCCGCAGTTGCTGCATCTGCGCCCGATCGTCGGCCGTGTAGCTGGTCCGGGCGCTGCTCCACTGCTCGCGCAGGTAGGCGCCGACCGCGATCTCGAAGTCGCCGTCGACGAGCGCCTTCGGCATGCTCGCCTTGCTCGGATACTGCGCGAACTTGGTGCGCCGCACCTGGTCTTCGGCGGCCGGCCGGTTCTGCACCATCCACTCCATGTCCGGCTGCTCGTTGACGGCGTTCGCGAACCCCATGTAGTCGTCGAGGACCGGCAGCAGGCGCGGACCGTTCAGCCACAAGAGGCCGCTCAGTTCCGCCGCCAGCTCGGGCTCGAGCGCCCCGTACTCCTCGGACTCGCGGATCGACTTGACGCCGGTCTGGCTCGAGTAGCGCGCGCGCACGATGTCACGCACCAACGGCCCGGAGTTCGACAGCACGAAGAAGTCGCTGACGATGATCATCGCGATCTCGCCGGTGCCCGGGATGCGCGGGTTGGTGAACTCGGTGACCTTCTCTTCGAGGTACTGGTTGTTGCCGAACGGCACGCGCAGGTGCCAGACCTTCTTGAAGTCGAAGGTCGTGTAGTAGGTGCTCAGCATCTTGATGAGCTCCTCGGTGATGGCGGCCCCGCCCGGCCGCAGCCAGAACACCCAAGCCACCTGCGGGATCGGCGACTGCGCCGCCACCGGCACCATCAGTTCGCCGGTCTTCTCGTCGCGCGTGGTGTCCGGATCGTTCTTGCGGAACACGAAGCCGGTGCGCGGCAGGAACGCGGGCTTGATGCGCTCGATCAGGTCGCGCACGTCGTTGAGCTGCGTGCCCTGGAACGACGCGCGGCGGAAGCCGTCGTTCAACAGGTCGCGCTGCGCGTCCTCGAGCGAATCGAACATCGCTGCCATGAACTCACCGGCCGGCATGCGCAGCGCCGCCGCCGCGCAGGCGCTGTCGGGCACCATGCGCAGGAACGGGTCGAGCCACTTCTCGCGCGGCTCCTGCTCGGCCTTGTAGAAGCTGCTCTGGAAGCTCGTGTGCTGCTTGCTGTTCAGCCCGATCTGGCCGGTGGCGGCCAGCAATCCGTCGGCGAACATCACGCCACCGGCGACCTGCTGCCAGCCCTTCAGGTTCAGGAAGCTCGCCAGCACGCGCTCGTTCATGCTGTCGCGGTTCTGCGGGTTCGGCCAACCGGCGGCGAAGCGGCGGAAGCCGTCGAACGCGTTCGGCTCGACGACGAACTCGACCACGTTCGGCGGGTCCTGCGCGTGCACGCGCGCCCACTTGTCGATGCGCTTGCTGGCGCCCTCGGTGTAGGCAGCCATCTGGCCGATCGGTTCCTCGTCGCGGCTGCCGTCGAGCAGCTTCTGCGACTGCTCGAGCAGCACCTTGTGGTTGGCGATCATCAGCAGGTCGAGGTGGCGCCGCACGTAGATCGGTGCGGGCTGCCCGGGCGCCTTGATCACCAGCAGGTCGCCATCCGACGTCACGTCGAGGCCGTTCTCGCGCAGTTTGCCCTGCACGAACCCGAAGCCGGCGAGGCCGTGCAGCGCCTTCGCGTGCCAGTTCACGCGCGTGTAGAGGCACCACCGCGGCTCCTGCAGCGGAGCTGGCGGCGTCTGCGAGTAGTCCTGCTGGTAGCCGGCGATGACCAGCTCGGTGCCGAGCACGTCGCCGAGCACGTCGAGCATGCCGCCGCTGTCGGCCTTGATCTGGTCGAACGCGTCACGCGCCTGCTGCAGCGAACGGTCGATGCCAGCGCGCTGCCACTGCTGGCCGAGGTTGCCATCGGCGAGCGCCTTCCAGCCGCGCGCCTCCTGCAGCGCCGACCAGAACTTCGGCTGCGGGAACGGGTCGAAGTCGTCGGCCAACCGCTCCTTGCGGGCGAAGAAGTCGACGCCGCGCGGCACCGCATCCCGCAGCTCCGCCAGCGAGGCCTCGAACGGGTTGAAGATGAACGCTGCGACGAACAGCAGCAGGAACATCACCAGCGCGCCCAGCGCGATCGCCAGGGTGCGCCAGATGCGGCGCTTGTGCTTCGGCTTCGATTTCGCCATTGGCGCGGGAGGGTAGCGGGCTCGGCGCCCGACTTGGAAGGAGAAGGAGCCTTCGACGGCGCGACGGGGCCGGTCTTCCGCGCCATCGCCAGGTTTGCCTTGCTCGCAGCACGACGTTCTACTGCGCGGCCCATGGCGCTCGTCCCCAACGCACGTTCTCGCCGGATCGAGGAGTCCGCGACCCTCGCGATCACGGCGAAAGCCGCGCGGATGAAGGCGCAAGGCCTCGATGTCGTGTCGCTCGGCGCCGGCGAACCGGACTTCGTGACGCCGGCCCCGATAGCGCAGGCCGGCATCCGGGCCATCGAACAGGGCAACACGCGCTACACGCCAGCGCCCGGCACGCCCGAATTGCGCGCGGCGGGAGCCAAGTGGCTCGGCACCAAGTTCGGCCTCAGCTACACCGCCGACGAGGTCATGGTGTGTGCCGGCGCCAAGGCAGCACTGCACATGGCGCTCGACGCGATCGTCGAGCCCGGCGACGCGGTGCTGATCCTGGCGCCGTACTGGGTCAGCTACCCGGCCCTGGTGACGCTGGCGGACGGCAACCCGGTGATCGTGCCGCCGGCGACCGAGCGCGGCTTCATCCACGACGCGGCCACCGTCGCCGCCGCCGCGAAGCAGCACCGCGCCAAGGGCATCATCCTGAACT
>CAMAUH010000256.1 GCA_945861365.1 Candidatus Kuenenia stuttgartensis | reverse complement strand
GGTCGTTCCAGGTGCCGCCCGTACCCGGCGCCAGCTTCTACACCCAGGTCTTCCCACTCGACTCCGTCAACGCCCTCGGCCTCACCGCCAGCAACGGCGCCCGCGGCGTCATCGGCCTGTGACGGTTCCGTCGCCAGCGCGATAGGCTGTCCGCGTGAACGAACTGGACGATCTCATCGCACGCCTGCGGCCAGTCCTCGCGCGCTACCCGCAGATCGCAGCCGCCTGGGTGTTCGGTTCGGCAGCGCGGGGCGAACTGCGACCCGACAGCGACATCGATATCGGCATCCTGCTTCGCGACCCGCGCGCGACGGCGGCGGACGAATACATGCTGCTCGGCGAACTGACCGCGCGACTTGAAGTCGTCACCGCGCCACGCGCAGTCGACGTCGTGCTGCTCGAACACCAAGGCCCCGTCTTCGCGCACCAGGCTCTGGTCGACGGCACCTTGATCCTCGAACCAGACCGCGAGCGGCGCATCGCTTTCGAGTCGAATGCCGTCATGCGCGGGATCGACTTCCGTCCGACGTGGGAGATCGCCCAACGAGGGCAACTGCAGGGGTTGCAGACCTGGGTGCGGGAGGCGCGCCGATGAACTCTCCCGATTCCCTGCGCAAGGCCCAGGTCGTTCGCACCAACCTCGAGAAACTGCAGCGCATCCCACAAGCAACCTACGACGAGTTCGCCAGCGACTTCCGGAACGCCGAGGCCTCTCTGCATCTGCTGCAGACTGCGATTCAGGCACTGCTCGACATCGGCAGCGGAGTCTGCGCGCGCCTCGGGCTCGACACGCCCCGCACGAGTTTCGAGATCCTCGAGCGACTCGAGCAAGCAGGGCGGCTGCCTGCCGGCTCGGCCAACCGCTACGCCCCAGTCGTCGGGTTCCGCAATCGTGTCGTCCATCTGCACGACCGCATCGATCCACAGATCGTCTGGCGCGTTGTCACCGAGCGTCGCAGCGACCTGCTCGACCTCCTCGAGGCATTGCTGGCGTACGCCTGACGAGACGAGCTGCGGAGCAGCGCACCGCCGCAACGCCACAAGCCCCACCTTCACCGCAGCCGATGCGGGAACGTGCAGCAGCTGCAGAACCCGCCCCGCCCCACCGTGCGCGGCATCGTGCGCGACCACCGCGACGATGCGCCGCTCCACCAGCACCCACACGGTGAGGAACCCGAACGCGAGCCGCGTTGGCCGTGGCTGGTCGCCGGCATCGCCGCCGCGTGGCTCGCGCAATTCGTGCTGCCCGGCAACTTCACGTGGTTCCTCGCCGCGTTCCCGCACGAGATGGGCCACGCAACCCTCGGCTGCCTGTTCGGACGGCCCTCGGCACCGGCCGTCAGCCTCGCCGGCGAAGCATGGGCCGGCATCGGGGACCGCCGCACGTGGCTCGTTTGGACCGTCGCCTCGGTCTGCGCCATCGCCGCGTTCGCGCAGCGTGAACAGCGCGCGCGGGGACTGCTGCTCGGCATCGCCGCACTCGCCATCCCGGCGATCGCCTTCACCTCGCTCAGCGAGGTCCTGATCGCGGCCGGTGGCCACCTCGGCGAGATCGCGTTCGCGGCGTTCTGCTACAGCCTGTGCTGGAACGGTGGCTACACCGGCACCGTGCAGGAGCGCATCGCCAGCGCGATGGCCGGCGCACTGCTGCAGGCCAACAGCCTGCGCCTGTGTTTCGGCCTGTTGACCAGCGACGCAGCGCGCGACCTCTACGCGACCAACGGCTCGCTCGGCATGAAGAACGACATGCTCGTGCTCGCCGAGGACCTGTGCGACTGCCGCCTGCAAGCGGTCGCTTTGGTGTTCCTGGTGCTCAGCGTGCTGGCGCTGCCGGCCGGGCTGCTGCTCGGCCACTGGCGCCGCGGCGCCCACGCGGACTGAGTCACTTCACTGCCGCCGCCGCGCGCACCGCACCCACCATCGCCTTCACCCCGGTGCGGATCGCCACCTGGTAATCCGGCGCATAGCGCGAGCTGTGCAGTGCCGGCACATCGCCCGCGGCCTGCATCTTCGCCAGCCGCTGCGGCTCGATCGTGCCGAGCCGGAACATGCACAGCGGCACGTCCTCCAGGCGCAGGCGACCGAAGTCCTCGGCCCCCATCATCGCCGGCACGTCCTTCACCGACGCTTCGCCCAAGGCCGCGACCAGCCCCGTGCGGACCGTCGCCGACAGCGCCGCGTGGTTCTGCAGCGCCGGCGTGTGTTCGCTGAACTCGACCTTCGGTTCCTTGGCGCCGAACGACTGTGCCACCGCCTTCGCCTTGCGTTCGATCGCCGCCAGCATCTTGTCGCGGACCGGCGCCGTGTAGCTGCGCACGGTCGCCTGCAGCTGGCAGGTGTCCGGCACGATGTTGTGCTTGTTGCCGCCGTGGATCGCGCCGACGGTGACCACGCACGGTTCGATCGGATCGATCTCGCGCGACACGATCGTCTGCAGGTCGAGGATCAGCTGGGCCGCCATCACGATCGGATCGATCGTCAGGTGCGGCGAAGCGCCGTGGCCGCCTTTGCCGAACAGCGTGATGTCGCAGCTGTCGACGTTGGCGAACGCGAAGCCCGAACGCACGCCGACCTGGTCGTGCGGCAGGTCGTGCGCGGTGTGCAGCGCGATCGCCCAGGCCGGCCGCGGGAAGCGCGTCAGCAGGCCATCCTGCAGCATCGCCTTCATGCCGCCGGCGCGTTCTTCGGCCGGTTGCAGCTGGAACACCAGCGTGCCCGAAAACGACTCCGGGTGCTGTGCCAGGTAGCGCGCGGCACCGATGAGGCAGGTCATGTGCAGGTCGTGGCCGCACGCGTGCATCGTGCCGATCGCGCGGCCGTCGGCGCTTTCCGCGCGCACCGTCGATGCATAGGGCAGCCCGGTGTCCTCGGCGATCGGCAGCGCGTCCATGTCGGCGCGCAACAGGCCGACCGGCCCTGCACCGCGCTGCAGCACCGCGACGACACCGGTGCCGCCGACCTGCTCGGTGACCGACAGGCCGAGCGCCTTCAGTTCCTGCGCCATGCGCGCAGCGGTCGCCCGCTCCTGGAACGACAACTCCGGATGCTGGTGCAGGTGGCGGTAGAGCTCTTCCAGCGCCGGTTGGCTGCTCGCGAACCAGGCATCGTCCTGGGCCAGCAGGCCGGCGACGGGGATGGCGAACGTGACGAACAGGGCGCGCAGCATCGCGCCATTCCACCCGATCGACCGCGGCTTCCCCAGTGCGCACCTTGCGGGCGCGACGAAAGCTCACGACACTGCGTCGATGCTGCTGCTGTCGATCGGCGCGGACGAGCGCGCGGCGCTGGTGTTCGAAGATGTCGCGTCCGGCCTCGACGCCGGCTTGCCGCTGGAGGCGATGGGCGGCGATCCCCAGGCCGGCGAACGCGCGCTGCACGGCATCCTGAGCCGCCGCTCCGTGCGCCTGGACCGCACGGAAGACCTCGTGCTGCTGCACAGCTGGCGGGCCGGCAAGGCGCCGGCGTCGCTGCGCGCCCGCGCGCTGGCGCGCCGGCAGCGCGTCGAGTTCGCCCGCCTGCTGTGGAGCGGCTTGCGCTACCCGCTGCTGCTCGCCGGCATGTTGTTGCTGGCGAGCATCACGACGATGGCCTTCGTCGGCCCCGGGGTGCTGATCGGCCTGCTGACCGTGTATCTGCTGATCGCTGCGTTGCTGCTGTGGCTGCGGTCCGCAGCGCGTTCCGGCAGTGCGGTGGTCGGCAACCTGCCGGTGCTCGGACCGCTGGTGCTCGGCGTAGCCGAGCTGCCGTACCTGGAGACGCTCGGCGCCCTGTATGGCGCCGGCGTGCCGCTGAACGAAGCGCACCGCGCCGCGGTCGGCACGGTGCCGCCGGGCCAGGTCCAGGCGCGCCTGCAGATCGCCGACCGCATCCTGCAAGGCGGCCAACCGCTGCGCGAGGCCCTGGCACAGGCGCTGGCGCTGCACACCGAGACGCGCTCGCTGCTGAGCACCGGCGAACACGCCGGCCAGCTGGAGGAAGCGCTCGGCCGCGCCCTGGTGCGCCGCCGCGACGTGACCGGCCGCGGCATCGCGGCGGTGTCGCGCCTCGCAGGGCAGATCGCCTACGTGCTCGCGATCGTCGGTGTGGTCGTGATCGTCTACCGCTTCTACAGCAGCTACTTCGCGATGATGAAGATCTGACTCGCGGCCTTACGGCCACCCCACGCATGCGCTCCAAGCATCACCCCATGGCCCCGCGCGTGAGCGAACCCGGCAGCAGCCCTACGTCCGCTGGCGAACGACTGCTGCTGTCGCGCTGTCAAGCCGGCGACCCGACCGCATTCCAGGCCCTGCTGCACCCGCACCTCGCCGCGCTGCTGTCGTTGGCGAAGCGCTTCTGCCGCGACCCGCATTGGGCCGAGGACCTGGTGCAGGAGACGCTGGTGCGCGCTTTCCGCGGCCTGCCGGGTTTCCGCGGCGACAGCGCGCTGCGCACGTGGCTGTTCCGCATCCTGGCCCGCCTCGCGGCCGAGCCCGAGCGCTGGCGCCGCGGCGAGCGCGCCGAGCCACTGGGCGATCTCGACGTTCCCGACCACCTCGATCTGCGGGCCGAACACGAAGCGATCGCCCGCGAACTGCAGGACCGGCTCGACGAAGCGATGGAACGGCTGACGCTGCGCCAACGCACCGCACTGCACCTGCGCGCGGTGGAAGGCCTCGACTACACGGCGATCGGCGCGGTGCTGGCGTGCAGTGACGTGGCAGCGCGCATGCACGTGCTGGAAGCCCGCCGCAAGGTGATGTTGCGGTTGCGGGAGCACCTCGAGCCATGACGCGCGCCACCCCACGCCCGGAATGCGGCCGCACCGATGCGGTGCTGGCGCGCCATCTCGACGGCGCGCTCGACGACGGTGGCCAGCCCGGCGATGGCTACGCGTTCGTCAGCGCCGACCTGCTGCACGAACATCTGCGCGCGTGCGCCGTGTGCCAGACCGCGTTGCGGCGTGCGCGCCGCCTCGACGCCGCACTGGCGCAGGCAACCGGTCGCGATCTCGCCGCGCATGCACAGCGCCGCGGTGCCAGCCTGCCCGAACTGCAAAGCCGCTGGTTCGCCGCCGTCGCCGACCGTTGCACGAGAAGCCGCGCCACCGACCGGATTGCCGCCGAAGCGACCCGGCCCGTTGTTGCAGCGAGTCCCACACCGACCCACCACCGCCTGCCGCGTACATTGACGGCGCCGTTCGCCGCTCTCGCCGCGGGCCTGCTCGCGCTGGTGGTGCTGCGGCCGCAGCCGACGCCGCCTGCGGCCATGGCGACCGCGACCGTCGAGATGGCCGACGCTGTCGCACCCGCCGAAGTGACGCTGTCGGCCGTGACGCTGCCAGCCGTGACGCTGCCAGCCGATGCCTGGCTGCAGTGGCAGAAGAGGCGCGGAACGACTGCACCCGGACAGCGCACAATCGAGCAGCGTGCGCAACGCTCGGCACCGACGCTGTGCGAACTGCAGGGCCGCGTCGCCGATTCGCAACTCGATGCCCGCGACCGCCTCGGCAGCGCGCGGCAACTGCTCGCCGCCGCAGCGCCACTCGGGGGGCACAACCGCGGCGCGCTGGTCGCACTGGTCGAAGCCATGGCCAGCCATGGCGACCTGACGCCGGCCGCACGGCAACTGCACGGCGAACTGCTCGACCTGCTGCGCGCCACCCCGCACGTGCTCGGCGCCATGCAAGCGCACCTGCACACGTTGGCCGGCGCCGAGCCGCGGATCGACCGCAGCGACCTCGCCTTCGTGCTCGTCGCCGCGCGGCTCGGTGTACCCGCACTCGATGCGGCGCTGCGCCGCCTGGTGCGTCGCCATCACGACCTGGCGCCATGCATCGCCGCAGCGCTGCGCGGAGCCGAACGACCGCATCCGGCGACCCTGCTGCTCGATCTGTGGCACGACCTCGCCGCACGCGGAGCGGTGGCCGACGACGAACACACCGCCGCCGCGTGGTTCACCGGCCAGGGCGCGGCGATGTTCGCCGACCTCGCGGCCGAACTGCGCAGCAGCCGCGATGGGGCGCGCCGGTTGCGGTGCCTGCTGGCGCTCGGCTGCGCCGGCGACGCGAGCTCGTTGCCGACGCTGCTGGAACGGCTCGACAGCACCCACGTCGACGAAGCCCTCACCGCCGCGTTCGCGATCGCCTGCCTGCCGCGCCACGTGCTGCAGCCCCTGGTGACGATGGCCGCCCGTCCCGACGCCTACCTGCTGCGCGCGGCGCTGGTGCGCGCGGACCTGCCGGCGGCCCGCCATTGGCAGGCTGGCTTCGGCTCGCCGGCGCACGATCTGCCCCGCGCCGACCTGGCGCGCTTCCTCGCCGAGGCGATGGCCCTGCGGGATCCCGGCGGCCTCGCCGACTGAGCGACCTGGCCGCATGCGCCACACCCATTCCCTGCCACCACTCTGCCCATGACCCTCACCGCCATGCTCGCCGCCGTCCTCGCGACGGTTCCGCTGCCCCAAGGTCCAACGATCGACGTGCTGTCGC
>CAMAUH010000255.1 GCA_945861365.1 Candidatus Kuenenia stuttgartensis | reverse complement strand
AGGCCGGCCCAGGCGTCGGGCAGCGGCAGCGTGCGCAGTTCGTGGCTCGGCGGCAGTTCGAGTTCGTCACCGCCGACGGCGATGCGGTTGGTGCGGCGTTGCTGGCCGAGCACTTCGTTGCCCAGCGTCGTCAGCACGTCCTGGTGGCGAACACGGCCGAGCAGCTTCGGTTCGGCGCCGGGGCTGACCACCGCGACTTCCCGCAGCTCCGGATCGTCGAACATCGGCAGCACCGCGGCGATCGACTGGTCGGAGCGCACGGTGACGACCGGCCGCGTCAGGTCGGCGGCGATTACGACCGAGGTCAGGCTCGGGTCGTTGAGGAAGTTCTTCACGTCCTGCAGCTCGATGCGGCCGACGAGGCCGCCGTGCTGGTCCTGCACGTAGATCGTGTCGCCGCGGTGGGTGCCGAGCAGCTGCATGACCTCGGCGAAGCCGGCGGCGTCGCGCACGGTCAGCAGGTCGGCGCGCTGCACGTCGCGCACGTAGGTCGAGCGGATCGCCAGGTCCTCGATGCCGCCCGGCAGGTCTTCGCCCTTCTGCCGGATCGCCGCGGTGTAGTAGCTGTCCTGGTCGAGCAGGCTGGCCGTGATGCTGGCGACGATGCTGCACAGCATCACCGCGGGCGTCAGTTCGTAGTGGCCGGTGAGTTCGAACACGAGCACGACCGCGGTCACCGGCGCGTGCATGGTCGCGGCCGTCAGGCCGGCCATGCCGACGAACACGAACGACGCCGATTCGCCGGGGCTCAGCGTCGTCAGGGTGCCCAGGCACTTCGCGAACAGCGCCCCGAACGCGGCGCCGATGACGAGGTTCGGCGTGAAGATGCCGCCGAGGCCGCCGCTGCCGACGGTGGCGACCGTGGCGACCAGCTTCCACACGAACAGCGTCAGCACGAGGCCGAGGCCCGGCATGTCCTTCGCGACCTGGTCGATGACCTCGAAGCCGTTGCCCCAGGTCTCCGGCATGAAGATGCCGATGCCGCCGATCGCGAGGCCGCCGAGTGCCAGCGTGATCGGCAGCGGCAGGCGCAGCGCCGTGAACGCGCGGCGGCCGGTCGCCAGTGCGGTGCGGAACAGGATGCCGCCGATGCCGCACAGCACGCCGAGCGACAGCGCCGCCAGGATCAAGCCCGGTGGCAGCCGGCCGGCCGCGCGCGCTGCCTCGCCGTAGATGGAGCTGTCGTCGATCAGCTGGCGGCGCACCATCGTCGCCATCACCGACGCGAGCACGATCGGCGCGAACACGTCCATCGCGAAGTTGCCGAGCACGACCTCCATCACGAACAGCGCCGCCGCGATCGGCGCGTTGTAGGACGTCGCCATGCCGGCCGCGACGCCGCAGCCGATCAGCACCGCGCGCGGGCGCGAGCCGAGCCGCGTCCAGCGCGCGATCAGCGTCGCCGCGATCGCCGCGAGCTGCGAGTTGGCGCCTTCCTTGCCGATCGAGCCGCCGCTGCCGATCGTGCAAGCCGACGACAGCAGCTGCACCACGGTCTCGCGGAAGCGCAGCACGCCCTTGCGCAGCTGCACCAGCACGACCAGGTCGGCGAGGCCGAACGGCGGCTTCTTGCCGCGCAGCAGCAACAGCACGAGGCCGGCGGCGAGGCCGCCCACGGTCGGCACCAGCAGCGTCTGCCACCAGTTGAGGTTCGCTCGCACCGCGTCCGACAGGGGTTGTCGGACCTCGGCGCCGTTGCCGTCGACGATCGTCGTCCGCCCGGTCAGCAGCGCCTGGATCTCGTCGAGGCCCTTCTGGAAGCCGCTGCCCAGCAGACCGCCGGCGACGCCGACGACGGCGGCGAGCAGGAAGATCGCGAAGGCGCGGAGCGGCAGGCCTTTCTGCTTCGGCATCGGCAAGGGCGCAAGGGTCGTTCGGCGCGGGGCCGCCGTCAAGCGCGCGCTCGCGGTCCGCTGGCTATCCGTCGACGAACAGCCGGTAGCCCACGTTCTGCTCGGTCAGCAGCAGCTTCGGCCGCGCCGGGTCGAGTTCGAGCTTGCGGCGCAGTGCCGACATGTAGACGCGCAGGTAGTGCGCTTCGTCGAGGTGCGCTTCACCCCAGACCTCGCGCAGCAGCTGCTGCCGGGTGAGGACCTTGCCGGCGTGCTTGATCAGCGTGTGCAGCAGTCGGTACTCGAGCGGCGTCAGCTTGACGCTCTGCCCGCGCACCGCGACCTCGTGGCGGTCGCGGTCGACGCGCAGTTCGCCGGCCTCGAACACGCCCTGGTCCGGCTCCTGCGCCTGCCGCACCGTCGTGCGCAGGGCGGCGCGCATGCGCGCGAGCAGTTCGCCGGTGCCGAAGGGCTTCGTCAGGTAGTCGTCGGCGCCGGCATCGAGCGCCTGGATCTTGTCGTTCTCCTGGTGCCGCGCCGACACCACGACGATCGGTCCCTTGTACCAGGCGCGCAGCTGCGGTACCAGCTTGGTGCCGTCGAGGTCGGGCAAGCCGAGGTCGAGCACGATCAGGTCCGGCCGCCGCGCCTGCGCGATCGCCAGCGCTTCGGCGGCGGTGGTGGCTTCGTAGACGCGGTAGTTGTTGACGCGCAGCGTCACGCGCAGGAAGCGGCGCATCTGCTCGTCGTCCTCGACGACGAGGATCTGGTAGCCACCGGGGGGTGCGGACAGCAGGTCGGTCATGGCGTCTTCTCCAAGGCGAGGTCGGATTCCGCGGGATGCTCGGGTTCGGCGCCGCCGGTCGGCAGCTGCACGGTGAAGACGGCGCCGCCGCCCGCGCGGTCGTCGACGGAGATCTTGCCGCCGTGCAGTTGCGCGATGGCGCGGCAGATCGCGAGGCCGAGGCCGGAGCCGGGCTGCGAGCGCGGCGTGGTGCCGCGATAGAACTTGGTGAACACGCGCTCCTGCTCGACGTGCGGGATGCCGGGGCCGCGGTCGGCGACGGTCAGCAGCAGCTGTTCGTCGCGGCAGGCGGCGCCGATCGTGATGGGGGAGCCCTTCGGCGTGTAGCGCACGGCGTTCTCCAGCAGGTTCACCAGCAGTTGCTCGACCAGCATCGCGTCGAGGTGCACCAGCGGCAGGTCGCGCGGGATGTCGATCGGGACGTCGCGGCCGACCAGTTGCGACTCGACGCGCGCCAACGCGCAGCCGACCACTTCTTCGAGCGAGTGCCAGTCGCGCCGGATGCGCAGCGTGCCGGACTCGAGGCGCGTCAGGTCGAGCATGTTGCGCACCTGCCGTTCGAGCGCGGCCGCGTCGTCGCGGATCGCCTGCATCAGGTCGAGCCGCGTCGCGTCGTCGATGCGCGCGCCGCTGTCGATCAGCGTCGTGACGGCGCCGGTGATCGACGCCAGCGGCGTGCGCAGGTCGTGGCTGACCGAGCTCAGCATGACGTTGCGCAGTCGCTCTTCGTCGGCGTGCATGCGCGCGGTGGCGGCCTCGTCGGCGACGGCGAGGCGGTGCAGCGTGACGGCGACGTTGTGTGCGAACGACTGCACCAGTTGGTGGTCGGCCGGCGAACCGAGGCTGTCGGGGGAATCGTGTTCGCACGCCAGCACGCCGACGACCTCGTTGGCGACGACCAGCGGCAGCAGCCAGGCGCCATCGACGCTGCGCGTCTGGCGGTCGGCGCGGCAGCTGGCGGCCGCGGTGACGGTCGTTGGGCGTGGGGCGTGTTCGGGGTTCAGCGGCCGCAGCTCGGCGCCAGCGCACTCGAGCACGCTGCCGCGGCAGCGCAGCGCGCCAGCCGTGCTGGCTGCGACGACCCGCGCGAGGTCGCGCTTGCTCTCGACGGCGGCGAGGTCGCGCGACAGTTCGTACATGGCGCGCGTGCGCAGTTCGCGTTCCTCGGTCGCCAGGGCCTCGCTGCGCAGGCGCGCGGTCAGCGCCGACACCAACAGGCTGACCGTGAGCATGATCACGAACGTCGGCAGGTAGTAGATGTCCTCGAGGATCAGCGAGTAGTAGTGCGGCACGAAGAAGTACACGCACGTGGTGATGCCGAGCATCGAGGCCAGGATCGCCGGGCCGCTGCCGAGCCGCGTCGCCGTGATCACGACCGCCAGCAGGTGCAGCATGATCAGGTTGGCGATGTTCCCGCCGCCGTTCTCGCCACCGCTGGTATCGCCCTGGCCGACCAACGGCAGCAGCGGGTGCAGCGCGAACGAGATGCCGGTCGTGATCGCGACCGCCAGCACCGCGAGCGGGTAGCGGTGGCGGGGGCGCGGCTTCTCTGCCAGCAGGCGGTCGAGCAGGCGCAGTTGCGTGCGCGATGGAGCAGGCGTGGGCAGCGGCGAGAGCTCGGACACGCAGGCCAGCATGGGACGCGGTGCACTGGGGAGCAACCCACGCCACTGTGCGCCGAGGACCTTCGCCTCAAGCCGACATCAACGGCGAGCGAGCCTCGGAAAGTCGTGGTTCATGTTCAGCCGCCACGGCTCCGTCGACGACCACATCGACCACTTCCACAACTACGGCCTCTACTTCTACGCGACGCCCGACTTCCAGTTCGACGCGCGCATCGGCTGGCGCTTCGGCGACCACGTCGACCAGGCGTTCTGGGGCGGTGGCGTGTCGGTGCGCTTCTGAGCGCGGCGGCGGTGCGGTAGCCTGCGCCGCCTTGCACGCCGACCGTTCTTCCCGCGTTCTCGAATGGCTCGTCGCCGCCACCGTCGGTGCGGCGCTGCTGTTCGCGTCGGACCTGCTGATGCCGCCGGCGCAGGCGCCGTTCGCCGGGCACGGCCAACGCTTCGCCGAGATGGTCGCGCACCCGTTCGCGTTCGGTGCCGATGCCACGGCGGGCGGCACGGTCGCGCCGTTCCCGCACCGCATCCTGTGGCCGCTGCTCGCACACATCGCCGGCTGGTTCGGCATCACGCCGACCGGCTTCACGCAGGTGTGCAACGGGGCGCTGCTGGCCGTGGTGTTCTGGTTCTGCCGCGCCCGTGCGGCGAAGTGGCTCGATGCGCTGCTGGTCACCGCAGCGGTCGCCGCCAGTGGAGCGGTGCTCGTCTACAAGGCGATGGCGTGCTACAGCGACACGCTGGATCTGCTGTTGCTGCTGCTCGCCGTGCACCACGTGCGGCGGCCGATTGCGTTCTGGGCGCTGGTGCTGCTCGGCGCGCTGTCGCATGAACTGATGTTGTTCTTCGCGCCGTGGCTGCTGTGGCTGCGCGTGCAGAACGGTGGTGCGTGGCGGCGTGATGCGATCGCGCTGGCGGCGGTCGTCGGGCTCTACGGCGGGTGGCGCCTGCTGGTGAACGCGCTCGGCGGCGGCGCCTACGACGCCAGCTACTACGTCAACAACGCGTTCTGGGTGCCGTGGCTGCTGCCGGCGCTGTGGTTCCTGCTGGTGCTCGTCGTGCTCGCCGAGTTCGGGCCGCTGCTGCTGCTGCTGGCGATCGACCAGCGCCGCGGCGCTGTGGGCATGGGTGGGCGGGTCGGGGCATGGCTGTATCTGGCCTGCATCCCGCCGCTGTGCGTGTTCGCGTACGACGTGATGCGCTTCGCGACGCTGCTCGGGTTGCCGCTGGTGCTGTCCAGTGTCGGCTTGCTGCACTCGCGGCGCGCGCGCGTCGTGTTCACGGCCGTGCTCGTCGCGCAGATCGCCTTCTACGCGTGGGACCATCCGGTGCCGGGCCAGCAGGGCGGTGCCACGTTCACGCGCGTCGCCGGCGACATGTTCGCGCGCGTGCTGCAGCCCGGGCGCGTGCAGGACGGCAAGTCCATGGCGTTCACGGATGCGGTCGCGGTCAGCAGGGAGTCGTGGGAACTGCACTGGCCGACGGCGCTCGGCGTCGCGGGACTGTTCGTCGCGATCGCCACCCTCGGCGTGCTGCTGGCGCGCTACATCGGCTCGGCGAGCGCCGCCGGCAGTTCGCCGCGCACCAACGCGAACGCTTCGCCGTAGCCCTTGCCGCGCTGGTGCACCAGCGCGCGGTACGCCGACAGCCCGCCGAGGCAGTGGTCGTACTGCACGTAGGCGATCTGGCTCGCGTGGGCGAGCATGGCCCGCTGCTTCTGCGGGAACACCGCCGTCGTGTCGACGATGACGTCGGGCACCATCGCGTTCCACACCTCGTAGCCGAGGGCGAGACCGCGGAACGCGGCGCGTTGCAGCGCGCGCGTGACGATGACGTGCAAGGCGTGGTGGTCGGGATGGCCTTCGAGCGCCCACGGCAGGTAGACGACGTCGGGCGCGAACGCGGCGAGCGCTTCGATCGCACTCAGCACGCCGAGTTCGAGGTCCGACGCACTGAGCACGCAGCTGTCGGGGAAACCCCAGAACTGCACGTCGTCGACGCCGAGGATCTGCAGCCCCGCGCGGGACTCGGCGCGCCGCAGCGCCGCGTAGCTGGCGCGGTCGAAGCGATGGTCGGGGTCGCCGGTGACGCCGTCGGTGCTGACCACGACGCGCACCGCGTCGCCCTGCGCGCGATGCATCGCCAGCACGCCGCCGGGGCCGGCGACCTCGTCGTCGGGGTGTGGTGCGAACACCAGCACGCGGCCTTTCGGCACGCG
>CAMAUH010000254.1 GCA_945861365.1 Candidatus Kuenenia stuttgartensis | reverse complement strand
GCGGGGCCGTTGCAGGCGTGGGTGCTGCGCGTCGCGCGCAACGCGATCGTCGACCGGCACCGACGGCAGGCGGTCGCGACCACCCCCCTCGAGTCGCTCGCCGCCAGCGAGGCCGACGCCGAGCGCGCCGAGCGCGCGCCGCTGCTGGCGGCGTTCCGCAGCTTCCTGCAGGACCTGCCGCCAGAACAACGCGAGGCGGTGGAGGCCACCGAACTCGACGGCATCCGCCAGAAAGCACTCGCCGAGCAGCTCGGGGTCCCGCTGTCGACGGTCAAGTCGCGCGTGCAGCGCGGCCGCAAGCGGCTCGAGCAAGCACTGCACGACTGCTGCACGTTCGAGTTCGACCGCCGCGGCCATCTCGTCGACTGGCAGCGGCAACCAGGCGGCGCCTGCCGCGACTGCTGAACCCTCTCCCCACGCCATGAATCTCGCGATCCAAGGTCTCGGCCGCATGGGCCGACTGTTCCTGCGCACGGCGCTGCAGCGCGGCTTGCCCGTCGTCGCCATCAACGAACCCAAAGGCGATCCCGACACGCTGGCGCTCGGCATCGAGTTCGACTCGGTGCACGGCCGCTACGAACGCCCATGCCGCGGCGAGCCCGGTGCTTTGTGGGTCGGCGATCGCAGGATCGCGCTGACCCAGACCACCGACGCCGCGGCCTTGCCATGGCGGCAGCACGAGGTCGGCCTCGTCGTCGAATGCAGCGGCAAGGTCAAGAAGCAGGACGGCCTGCAGCCGCACTTCGCCCACGGGGTGCGCGCCGTCGTCGTGTCGAACCCGGTGCCCGGCGTGCCGAACCTCGTGGTCGGCGTCAACGACCGCGGCGTCGACTTCGCGCGGGAGCCGGTCATCACCGCCGCGTCGTGCACGACGAACTGTCTCGCCCCTCTGGTGCGCGTGCTGCACGACGGCCTCGGCATCGAGCGCGGTGTCGTCACGACGATCCACGATCCGACCAACACGCAAGGCGTCGTCGACCGCGCCGACACCGACCCGCGCCGCGCGCGTTCGGCGCTGCTGAACCTGATCCCCACCACCACGAACTCGGCGACCGCGGTCACGCTGATCGTGCCGGAGCTGCGCGGCAAGCTGGACAGCATCGCGGTGCGCGCCCCGGTGCTGAACGCTTCGCTGACCGACTGCGCGTTCCATGTCTCCCGCCCGACCACCGTCGACGAAGTGAACGGCCTGCTGCGCGCCGCCAGCGAGCAGGGGCCGTTGCGCGGCATCCTCGGCTACGAGACGCGGCCGCTGGTCAGCAGCGACTTCGCGCGCGATCCGCGCAGTGCGATCGTCGATGCGCTGTGCACGCGCGTCGTCGACGGGCGCCTCGTCAAGGTGATGGCCTGGTACGACAACGAGTGGGGCTACTGCAACCGCATGGCCGACCTGGTGCAGCAGGTGCTGCGCGCGCGCGCATGAGCGCGCGCGCGGCCCGCTGGCGGTTCCTGCTGGTCACCGCCTGCTACCAGGGCTTCACGCTCAGCGACGGGGCGTTGCGCATGCTGGTGCTGCTGCACTTGCAGGCGAGCGGCCGCACGCCGTGGGCGCTGGCGCTGGTGCTGCTGCCGTACGAGCTGGCCGGCGTGTTCACGAACCTGCTCGGTGGCTGGCTCGGTGCGCGCTTCGGGCTGAAGCTGCCGTTGCTGCTGGGCATGCTGCTGCAGGGCGCCGCGTGCCTGCTGCTGGCCGCCGACGCCGCGTGGCTGACGCTGCCGTACGTGATGGCGACCCAGGTGCTTTCCGGTATCGCCAAGGACCTCGCGAAGACGGCGGCGAAGAGCTACGTGCGCACGCTCGCGCCGGCGACGGCCGGCAGCGGGGCGCTGTTCGCGATGGTCGCGTGGTTGACCGGCAGCAAGAACGTCACCAAGGGCCTCGGCTTCTTCGTCGGCGGAGCGCTCTTGGCGCTGGCCGGCTTCCGCGGCACCAACTTCGGCCTCGCGGTGCTGCTCGCGGCGCTGGCGCTGGCACTCGCGTGGCTGCTGCCGTCGCAGCCCGGCAAGCCTGCGAAGGTGCGCAACGTCGTCGACCACGGCCCGCCGGTGCGCTGGTTGGCGCTGGCGCGGCTCTGGCTGTTCGCGTCGCGCGATGCGTGGTTCACGATCGCGCTGCCGGTGTTCCTGGTCGGCGCGCTGCAGTGGCCGAGCCCGCAGGTCGGCACGTTCCTGTCGGCGTGGGTGATCGGCTACGGGCTCGTGCAGGCGGCGACGCCGCGGTTGCTGCGGCCGGGTTCGGCGAACGTCGGCGCGCGCTGGACCGCGTGGGCGACAGCCAGCCTGCTGGTGCCGCTCGCCGCGACCGCGGCCGCGCTGCACTTCGGTGTGTCGCCGGGCCCGACGCTGGTCGTCGGCCTGTGCGCGTACGGGGTGCTGTTCGCGATGACCAGCAGCCTGCACAGCTGGCTGGTGCTGGCGATCGCCGACGGCGACGACGTCGTCGAACGCGTCGGCTTCTACTACGCCGCGAACAGTGCCGGGCGGCTTTGCGGCACGCTGCTGTCGGGGGCGTTGTTCGCAGCGTTCACGAACGGCGTCGACGGGCTCGTCGCGTGCCTCGCGGCGTCGGCGGCGCTGGTGGGCCTCGCTGCGCTGTGCACCGTTCCCGTGCGCGCCGGACGCTGAACGGGTGCCCTCAGCACGGCGACGCGTCAGCGCAGTTCCGCCAACAGGCACTCGGGGAGCTGCAGACACGGATTGCACCGCAACGCGCGTCGCAGGCTCTCCCGCGCCTGTGCCGCGCAGCCCATGTCGAACTGGGTGCGCGCGAGGTTGAGCCAGGCCTCCGGACACCAGGGATCGATCGCCAGCGCCGACGCGAACGCTGCCTCGGCGCGTTCGAACCGGGCATTCAGCGCATGGGCGACACCGAGACCCACCCACGCCGCCACGTGCCGCGGGTCCTGGCGCAGGGCTTCGGCAAAGCGCTCCGCCAATCTGCTGCCGCAACGCTCCGCGCCACAGCCAGGGTCGCAGAAGTCGCACCAGGCCAGCCCTGCGATCGACGCCGCACGCTGGCGTCGCGTGAACGGGTCCGAGCGATCGGGCCAGAGCTCCAGCGCGATGCGGTACTCGTCGCGGGCCTCCTGTAGTCCCGCGGCGTCGCCCGCGCGCAGGGCAAGCGTGGCAGCCAACACTCGCACGGACGGGTCCGTCGGGGAGACGCTCGCGACGTGGGCCACGAAGCTGCGGTCGTCGCGCCACACGTGGCACTGCGCGAATGCGACGCCGCCGTAGGCGATCGCCAGCGCCATCCAGACGGCGGTGCGCTGGCCCAAGCTCGCAGCCGCGCAGAGCGCGAAGCCCGCGACGGCGACATACAGGTAGCGGTCCGTCAGCGGGTGCGGCCCCACGGCATCGAACATGGCGGCCGACAGCAGCAGCGGTCCAGCGAGCAGCGCGCCGCCGATTCGCCAAGGCAGGCCGAACCGACGCCAGTGCACGCCCGCCAGCACGACGCCCGCCGTCAGTGCGGCGACCGCGGCGAGGTCGAGCAGCCCGCTGCTGTCGCTGCCAGGGTGGGCACGGAACGGCGTCAGCGGCCACGGCACCAGCAGCAGGGCGAGTTGCCGCACGGCCATCTGCGCCATGCCGGGGACCCAGGCGATCTCGTCGCCGACCACGGGTCGCCAGCCGACCATGGCGACGTGCCCGACGAACCACAGAGCACCGACGGCAACGGCCATCGCTGCCACGGCCAGCTTCGCCGCCCGCGGACGCGCCCCGCCGGCCACGAGCCCCGCGATGGCCACCAGCGGTACCGCGACGATGCCGGATTCCTTCGACAGCAGCGCCGCGAGCAGCCACCCGAACGCGGGCCATGGCAGCGCGCCGTCCGTGCCCGCCGACCAGGCGAGCACCGTGCGCATGGCGAGCAGGACGAACAGGCCGCTGAGCACACCGGGCAGCGCGGACGCCCACGCCACGCTTTCCACCTGCAGCGGATGCAGCGCGAACAGCAGCGCCGCGCCGTTGGCACTGCGAGCATCGCCGAGGACCAGGCGACCGATCGCTGCGACGGCGCACGCCGCCAATGCGTGGGCCACCAGCGCGAGCAGGTGCACGCCGAACGGCCTGGCCAGGTACGCGAGTCCCATCGCCAGCGACGGGATCGGCCGCCAGTAGGTCGTGTCCGGTCCGTAGTACGGCTTCGTCACCAGGGCGAGCCAGTCGTGTTCGCGCAGCGCGTGGTTGCGATCGAAGTTCCACCAATCGTCGTAGACCAGCCCGGCGCAGAGGCAGGGCCAGAACACGGCGAGCACCGCGACGGGAACCAACCAGCGGCTCATGTGCGGAACTAGTCCTGCCAGATGCACCGCGTCACACCGATCTTGGCAGGTTCGTGCTGCGAGCCCGGGCTCGCGCAGACCTGGCCAGGCCGCCGCGATTGCCGAGACTCCGGTGCTTGGCCCCTGCCGAGGCGTCGGGTATCGGATCCGCACCTCCATGCCCGTCCTCGAGCTGACCACGCGCATCCGCGCGCCGATCGAACGCTGCTTCGATCTCGCGCGCAGCATCGACCTGCACCGCAGTTCCGCGGTCGGCACGGACGAACTCGCCATCGCCGGCGTGACCCGCGGCCTGATCGGCTTCGGCGAACAGGTGACTTGGCGCGCCCGCCACTTCGGGATCACCCAGGACCTGACCAGCCGCATCACCGCCTTCGATCGCCCGCACCACTTCCGCGACAGCATGGTCGCCGGTGCGTTCCGTCGCTTCGACCACGACCATCACTTCACGAGGGATGGCGAGCACACGGTGATGCGCGACCGCTTCGACTTCGAAGCGCCGTTCGGCCCGTTCGGTTGGCTGTTCGCCAGGCTGGTGCTGGTCGGCTACCTGCGGCGCTTCCTGCAGGTGCGCAACGCGACGCTGCGGCAGGTGGCGGAATCAGGGCGCTGGCGCGAGTTCCTGCCGAACTGAGCGCGACACGCTGCGCGCACGCCGACGACGGACGTCCGACGCGGCAGCACTCGCCTGGCAACCGCAGCCGTGCGAGCCGCGCACTGACGCCGTAAGGTCCGGCCCCGTGGTCCTTCGCCAATTCCCACCCATGGGGGTCTACGAGACCCTGTTCCGCTTCGCCGAGGTCAGCCACAAGTACATGGGCGACCCGGGCACCCACCCGTGGGCCCAGGGCTTCCCGCTGACGACGCAGCTGCCCGGCGGTCCGCCGCTGCCCGATTCGATCGCGATCACCGCGGCCGATCGCATGTATCCGAAGGCCGATGGCCAGCCGCCGCTGCGCGAAGCGATCGCCGACTACTACCGCCACTTCCACGGGGCGAAGATCACCGCCGACAACGTCGCGGTGTTCGCCGGTGGCCGGCCCGGCATCTTCGCGATCCTGCTGTTCCTGCTCGAGGACTGGCAGGTCGCCATCGAGGAGACCGAGTACACGCCGTACTGGGACATCCTGAAGCTGCTGCGCCGCCCCACCGTGCTGATCCCCAGCAACCCGCAGAACCGCTTCCGGCCGACGCTGGCCGACCATCCGACGGCGAAGCAGACGCTGCTCGTGAAGAGCAACCCGTGCAACCCGACCGGTGTGACCGTCAAGGCCGCCGACCTGCAGCGCATGGTCGACCACTACAGCCAGCCGGGCCGCGCGGCGCTGTTCGACGAGGCCTACGAGTTCTTCTGCGACGGCGGTGCCGTCAGTGCCCTGCGCCACGTCAGTGACATCGAGCGCACCGACCTGTTCATCAGCGGGGCGGCGACGAAGGGCCTGCAGGTGCCGGGCATGCGCGTCGGCTGGATCGTCGCGGCGAAGCGCCACATCGAACTGTTCCGCAACTACAGCTCGCTCGGCATGGGCGGCATCTCGCGCGCGTCGCAGCTGTACGTGACGCAGCTGCTGCAGAGGGAACGGGTCGCGCAGGCGCAGCAGGCGGTGGCGGCGTTCTACTCGAGCCAGCGCAAGCGCTATGCGGACGGCCTGCAGAAGCTGGGCCTGGAACTGTTCACCGGCGACGGTGGCTTCTACCACTGGCTGAAGCTGCCGAAGGGGCTGACCGGCGACGCGTTCAACGAACGGCTGATGCAGCACGACGCGGCGATCCTGCCCGGCCGTCTGTGCGACATGGCGCGCCGCGGCGATGCCGGGCCGATGGGCCAGATGGCGCGCTTCTCGTTCGGGCCGCTGCTGGCGAGCTCGTACGACAACGACCTCGCGATCCTGGCGAAGTGCCTGTGAGCGGCGCGCGCGGCTCGCTCACTTCGCCGCGGGTGGCGGCGTGAGCGAGCCGTGCAGCCGGCGGACGAACTCCGGCACGGCGCTGCCGGCGATCCACCGGACCACCGCGACGAGGTCGTGTTCGCGGTCGACGTAGACCAGGTTGGTGCCGTTGCCGACGAACCGCACGGCGCTCTCGGGCGCCTCCGGCAAGGCTTCGCGGCCGGTGTTCAGGAACCAGTTGGCGTGGCCGTACTCGCGGTTGTCCGTCCCTGGCGCGCGCGCCATCGCGATCCACTCCGGTTGCACCAGCTGCCGTTCG
>CAMAUH010000253.1 GCA_945861365.1 Candidatus Kuenenia stuttgartensis | reverse complement strand
GCCAAGGAAGGCGGCGACGACAACCCGGCCGCCGAGATGATGAAGAGCATGAAGATCAGCAACGGCAAGGTCACCGGCACCGAGAAGGTGTCCCGTCAGGACGGCTTCGTGCTGGAGTCCTCGACCGTCATGACGATGGACGTCGAGATGGACACGCAGATGGGCAGCATGCAGATGGGCATGAAGAGCACCAAGACGACCAAGCGCACCACGGCCGACGCCGCGATGCCCAAGAAGGCCGAGAAGGTCGAGGCGCCGAAGACGGGCCCCGACGCCAAGAAGGAAGAGCCGAAGAAGTGACCCCGCGCGCCCCGCGAAGGGGCGCCCTCTCTCGCGGTGCCGCCGATGCCTGATCGAGAATCGCTGCACGTCGCCGAGTTCCTCGGCGACGGCATCTCCGCGGAGCTGTCCGCGAGCGTGCACCAGGTCGCCGCGGCGCTGCCGCTCGACGTGCACTTCCACCCGGTCGACCTGACGCTGGCGTCGCGGCGCGCGAACGCCGAGGCCTGCTACGACGCGGCGATGGCCGCGATCGGCACGCACCGGCTGGCGCTGAAGTACCCGACGGTCACCGCCGAGGAGAGCCCGAACAAGGTGCTGCGCGAGCGCTGCAACTTCTCGGTGATCCACCGGCCCGTGACGACGCTGCCCGGCGTCAAGACCCGGCACGACGGCAAGGTCGACCTGCACATCATCCGCATCGCCGTCGGCGGCACCTACGAGGACGCCGGCCGCCGCATCGGCGACGACGTCGCCGTGTCGATCCGGGTCATCGAGCGCCGTCCCTCCCATCAGGCCGCGCTGTATGCGTTCCGGCTGGCCCGGAACCTGTCGTGCGGCGTGGTCAGCAGCAGCAAGTACACGATCCAGCGCGCCACGGACGGCCTGTTCGAAGAAGTCGTGCTGAAGGTGGCGCGGGACTTCCCCGACGTGCCGCACCACAGCGAGCTCTTCGACAGCCTGCTCTACAAGCTGCTGATCAAGCCCGAGGCCTACCGCGTCGTCGTCACGCCGAACGAGTACGGCGACTTCCTGTCGGACATGGCGTGCGGCATGGTCGGCAGCCTGGGCCTCGGCGCCAGCGCCAACTACGCCTTCGACGACCAAGGGGCCGTCACGCTGGCCATGTTCGATCCGGCTGGCGGCACTGCCCCGGACATCGCCGGCAAGGGCGTCTGCAACCCTTCCGCGGCCTTGCTGGCGTTCGCGATGCTGCTGACCCACACGGGTCGCCGCGGCCTGGGCACGCTGGTGGACAGCGCGGTGCGCGCCACCATCGCGACCGGCGAATCGACGCGCGATCTGGGCGGCACCCGCAGCACGGCGGAGTTCACGACGACCATCTGCAAGCGCATCGCGGCCGGCGCCTAGCGCCGCGGCCGATCAGGTGCGCGGCCGGAACAAGCGATCGGCGAAGGCGCTGCCCTTGTGCTTGTCGGCGACCTTGCGGGTCCAGCGCATCGCCTCGCCGACCGGAATCAGCACGGCGCCTTCCGGCACCGGCAACCAGACCGCCTGCTCCTCGGCTGCCTGGATCAACTGATCGAACTCCTCGGTCGTGGCAGCGGCCAGGCGCTCGAGCAACCGCATGTCGACCAGGGCCGAGCCGGACGCGGCGTACTGGCGCATGCGGCCGAGCAGGTCGTCGGTGCTGACCTCGAACAGGTCGGCGAGAGCGACCAGGTCCTCACCGGTCGGGAACCGGCTGCCGCTTTCCCAGCGCGAAACAGCGGACTCGTGGCAGCCGAGCCGCTTGGCGACGTGGTCCTGGGTGAATCCCCGCCGAGCACGCAACTCGCGCAACCTGGCAGCCAGGTGGGTTGCGAGCGGTCGGGGAACGAGTTCTTCAGGTTGTTCGGTCAAGGCAGTGGGGTGGTGTGCAGGCTCTACGCAGGCGCTGGCAGCAGCCGGTCGGTGCGAACCGAAGTAGCCCATCACATGGGAACTTCCCATGACGCACCTGAAGGGATCTCAGGGCCGACGAGCAGTTTCCCAGGCACTAGCATTGACACTTCGGCAAGTTTCCGGCTTAGTGACTTGCCACTTAGTCAATATCCATGCACCAACTCACCAACCCCCATGCGCTGCTCCCGGTCGCGTTCCACGCGGCCGCAGCCGTCCTGAAGAACCCACTGCTCGCGGAGGAAGCCGGGGAGCGGGCCATCCATCAGCTGACCCTGGCCATCCTGCAGGGCGATACACCACGCCACCCACGCGCCTGGCTGCGCATGGTGGCGCGACGATCCGCCTGCGCCCTGCTGCGCTCCGACTGGGGCAAGACCAGGACGAAGCAACCGGAGGAGATGGCGGCGATCCAGGCGCCGTATCGCCAGAGCCCCGGCGCCGGCATCGACTTCGTCCGCGAACACCTGCACGACGAACTGTCGCCCCGCCAGCAGGCGGCGCTGACGGCCGCGATGAGCTGCAATGGCACCCGCGCCGCCGCGCGGATTTGCGGCATGGCCCCGCGCGACTTCCGCCGCCAACTCGGCGCGATCTCCCGCAAGGCCCGCGAACTGCTGCACACCCACCGGTTCGGAGACGGCTGGCGCGCCGACGGCAACACGTTCCATGAGCGGGAGACTGGCAACCCGGCCCTGTGATGAGGATCGTGCCGACCATGACGCTGCCAGTCCTCCCTCTCCTCGCCGTTGCGCTGCTCGGCACCGCATTCTTCTCGGTCCCGTCCACCACACAGGATCCACAGCCCGGCTACCGCGACACGCCCCGCCTGCCCGACGGCTTCCGCGTACACGACGCCGACCGGCCGCGCCCGCCCGTCGTGACCCCGGCACCGGCCGGCGCCCCGGTAGCGCCGCCGAGCGATGCCGTGGTGCTGTTCGATGGCACCAACCTCGATGCGTTCCGCAGTGGTGACGGCGCCGCGAAGTGGGAAGTCCGTGACGGTGCGATGGTCGTCAACGGCACCGGCGACATCCAGACCAAGGCCTCGTTCGGCGACTGCCAGCTGCACATCGAGTGGGCGTCGCCCAGCGAGGTGAAGGGCGACTCGCAGGGACGCGGCAACAGCGGCGTGTTCTTCTTCGGTCGCTACGAGATCCAGGTGCTCGATTCGTACCAGAACCCCTCCTACGCCGACGGCCAGGCCGCCGCGCTGTACGGCCAGAAGCCGCCGCTGGTCAACGCCTGCCGCAAGCCAGGCGAATGGCAGACCTACGACATCTTCTTCCGCGCCCCGCGCTTCGACGCGGACGGCAAGCTGACCGCGCCGGCGCGCGTCACCGTCGTGCACAACGGCGTACTGGTGCAGGCCGATGAAACGATGCTCGGCGCGACCGGCCACCGCGCCCTCGCGAAGTACGAGCCGCACGCCGAAACCGGCCCGATCCGCCTGCAGGACCACGGCAATCCGGTCCGCTTCCGCAACTTCTGGGTGCGGCCGCTGCAGTTGGATCGCCCTGCGGCGAAGTGAGTCAGGAGCCTGCGGAACAGCCGGGGCTGCAGCTCACCCCGGCAGTTCGAGGCGCCCATGCGCGAGCCAGCCGTGCACGCGCATCAGCTCGGCGAAATCCGGCCGGTGCACATGCATCGGTACCCGCTGCACCTGCGCATCGTCGCGCGAGAAGGGCGGCGACGGATCGCTCGCTGCCAGGTCGCTGAACACGCGGACCGGCACGGCCACGAACACGCGCTCGGGCGCCCCGTACTCGCCCCAGTAGTCGCGCAGCCGCTCGTTGGTCTCCACCAACAGCCGCTTCCAGTTCTGCAACCGCAGCCGCGAGCCGTAGCGGGATCTGCCGCGCGTCTTCGCATGCAGCGGCTGTGCCCGCCCGTTGCCGCGCACGACGTACCGACGCACGGCCTTGTGGTGCAGCAACTCTTCGCCGTCCCAGTAGCCGACCGCCATCGCGCCGGCCTGCAGCAACAACACCACGTGGCGCTCCGCAGCTCCGGGCAGGCGGGTCCGATAGCGGACCAGCGGTTCCCCTGGCCCACAGCGCGGCGCCAACAGCGGCAACCGCAGCTGTGCCCCGGGCGCCCCGACGAACCGCAGCCCGCGCGCATCGGCACGTGCGTTCGGCCAGCGCAGCAGGAACGCATCGACCTGCTCGACCAGATCGGCGAGCAGGAAGCGCACGGCACGCGACGGCTGTGGATCGTCAGGAGCAGCCACGCCGACAACGTAGCGCGGCCCCGCGCCGGCTCACTGCTACGAGCCAGCACCGACAGCCGATAGGCTGCTCCTCGCGTGCGCCTCACGTTCGTCCTCCATCAGTTCCCGCCGCACTACTTCACCGGCACGGAGTCGTACGCGCTCGCCGTCGGCCGCGAACTGCAGCGTCGCGGCCATGACGTCGACGTCTTCACGCTCGATCCGCGGCACCACGAAGAGGACCGCCTGTGGCGCGAGACGCGGGAGGAAGTGCACGGCCTGCCGGTCCGCCGGCTGACCTTCTGGTGGCAGCTCGGGCGCGATTGGCAGCGCATGGAGTACCGCCATCCGCGCATGGCCGAGGTGTTCGCGCGCCACCTGCGCGAACGTGGCACCGATGTCGTGCACAGCTTCCATCTGCGCCACGTCGGCGCCGACCTGATCGACGCGACGCGGGCGGCCGGGCGCGGGTTGGTCGTCTCGCTGACCGACTTCTGGTTCCTGTGCCCGCGCGTCATCCTGATGAAGAGCGACGGCACGGCCTGCGAGGGCCCGCCCGACGGCGGCCGCGGCTGCTTGCCGTGCCACGCGCCGGAACTGGCGCAGCAGCTCGCCGACCATCCGGCCCGCCGCCAGATCGAAGCGCTGCACGAACTCGCGCCCGGCACGTCGAAGGCGGGCTGGGACCTGCGCAGCCGCGTCGCGACGTTCCTCGATCGTCCGGCCTATCTGCGCGAACGGCTGCTGCAGGCCGATGCGATCGTGGCGCCCACCGAGTTCCTGCGCTCGGTGTTCGTGCGCAACGGCGTGCCCGCCGACCGCATCACCTGCCACGGCTACGGCATCGACACGACCGGCATCGCTGCCGGCGCCGCCGCCGCGCGCCCGGCGCAGCGGCCGCTGACGTTCGGCTTCTTCGGCTCGTTCGCGTCGCACAAGGCGCCGCACGTGCTGGTCGAAGCGTTGGCGCGCGTGCGCGGCGATTGCCGCGCCGTGCTGCGAGGCCGCGCCAGCGACTTCCCGGACTACTCGACGCCTCTGCTCGAGGCCGCGGCGCGCGATCCACGCATCACCGTGCTGCCGCCGTACGACCACCGCGAACTCGCCGCGGCGCTCGGCGCGATCGACGTGCTGGTGGTGCCGAGCACGTGGCACGAGAACGCGCCGTTCGTCGTGCTCGAAGCGCGCGCCGCCGGGCTGCCGGTGCTGGCGAGCCGCTTCGGCGGCCTGCAGGAGGTCGTGCAGGACGGCGTCGATGGCGAACTGTTCGCGGCGGGCGACGTCGGCGACCTCGCCATGCGGCTGCAGCGTCTCGTCGACGAGCCAACCCGGCTGGCGCGCTACCGCGCCGCGGTGCGGCCGCCGAAGACGCTGGCGCAGGCGGTCGACGAGTTCGAAGCGCACTACGCGCAGGCCGTGCACCGATGACGGAACGCACCGTCGTCTGGGCAGGCTGGCCGTACGCACCCGCGCCGATCGAAGCAATCGACCGGCTGATCCGGATCCGCGTGGCCCGCGACGACGGTTCCCTGGATCCCGTCACCGCCCGCGTCGTCGACGATGCCGGGCGCCCGCTGCGGCTGGGCACGCTCGCACAGTTGCGCGAACTGCTGCGCCACGGCTGGCTGCGCGCGCTCGATGCGGCGCTCGCCGCCGCGATCGCGCTGGTCGTGCGACGCCGCGCGCCGGCTGCGCGACCGAACGCCGCCGGCCGCGGCCCGGTCGTGCTGGTGCTGCCGGTGCTGCCCGACCTGTCGCACACGTTCGTCTACCGCGAAGTGCTGGCGCTACTGCGCCAACGCCCCGACTGGCGCGTCGTCGTGCTGCAGCACAACGAGCGCGCGCCGATGCACGCGGAGGCTCGCGAACTGCTCGCGCACGCGACTTTCCTGCGCCGCGACGGCATCACGCGCCGCGCACTGCGCCTGTTCGGCTGGCTCACGACGTCGCGCGGCCGCAACCTGTTCGCGCAGTACCGCGCCGAACCGCGCAGCCGCCTCGGCGACCTGCTCGGCAAGCTGCCGCTGCGCGACGCGCGGCATCCGGGCAACGCGTTCGCACTCGCCGACCAGCTGCGTGCGCTCGACCCGCGCCACATGCACGTCTACAGCTCGACCTGGCCCGCGAACGTCGCCCTCGGCGCCGCGCGCCTGCTCGGCGTGCCCTGCTCGATCTCGTCGTACGTCGACTTCGAGTTCCCGTACTCGCACAAGATGCTCGCCGCGAAGTTGCAGCAGGCGACGTTCTGCCGCGTCGTGACGGCATTCTGCGCACAGCGCCTGCGCACGCTGCCGGAGGCCGCGGCGACGCCGGCTTCGCGCATCCCGGTCGTGCTGCTCGGCCTCGACCTCGCCAACTGGCGGCAGCACGCGACCCCGCGCGGCAACGGTACGCTGGTC
>CAMAUH010000252.1 GCA_945861365.1 Candidatus Kuenenia stuttgartensis | reverse complement strand
CGACGGTCAACACGCCGGGTACGGCCGCCGCAGCGGTCTCGGCGCTGCCGCGCGGCACCACCGAACGCACCAGATCGACTTCCGACGCGACGCCGAGCAGGAACGCCATCGCCGGATCGGCACTGCGCGCACCTGCGCGTTCCATGCCGGATGCGAAGGCGTGCATCGCGACGACCAGCAGCGATGTCGCGGCGAGCCCCAGCAGCGTCACCGCGGTGCGCGTGCCCCGTCGCGTCAGGTTCCGCAGCACGTAGGCGAAGGGCAGCATCACTCCTCCTTCACCGCGAGGCTGAGCGGGCGCGAGGCGGCGGCGAACGCGGCGGGCAGCGAGGCCAGCGTGCCGCACAGCGCTGCAGTCAGCATGCCGTCGATGGCGACGCGTACGGTGGGGGCGAGGTCGATGCCGTGGCCCTCGATGCCGAGGGTGACCGGGTGCAGCGCGAGCAGCGTGAGCACGCCGCCGACGCCGAGCGCGCCGCCGACGATTCCGAGTCCGAGTCCCTCCAGCGCGACCAACGCCATCAAGCGCGACTTCACGAGCCCGACCGTCTCCAGCACCGCCAGTTCGCCGCTGCGCGACTGCGCGCTGATGAACACCGTGTTCGCCAGCACCAGCACGACCACCAGCACCGCCAGGTAGCCGAGCCAGCGCGCGAACTCGACGACCTGCGCGATCTCGGCGACGGCGGCGGCGACGAACGCCTGCATGCCCTTGGTGTCGGTGCGCGCCTGGTCGGTGCGGAACGCCGCGTCGATCGCCGCCGCGACCTGCTTGCTGTCGGCGCCGTCCTGCAGCTTGACGAGGAACTGCGTCGCCGAGCCCTGGCGCTTGCGGGCGAGGCCGAGCTGCGTCAGCGGGACGAACGCGAGGTTGTCGATGCCGGCCACCTCGCTGCGCACGATGCCGCTGACCTGTACGTCCATGTCACCGAGTCGCACACGCTGGCCGACCTGCAGCCCGCGCCGCGCGGCGAGCCGTTCGCCGACCAGTGCGCCGTCGCTGCGCGCACGCCATTCGGCGACGCTGCCGTCCAGCACGCGCAGGTCGTAGGTCGCTTCGAGCCGATCGGGTTCGACGCCGTGCAGCGTGACGAGGTCGAGGTTGCTGCGGCACGAGTTGATGAACACCAGCGTCGGCAGCACACCGGCGATGCCCGGCAGCGCGCGGATCGTGTCGGCGTAACGCAGCGGCAGTTCCGAGGTCAGCGGGCAGAAGCGGCTGTCCTGGAACACCACCAGCAGCGGGCGATCGGCCGCGCGGGCGAGGTGCTGCACGCCCGCGTCGACCGTGCGCACGAACGCGAACAGCGCGAGCGCCAGTGCCGCGCCGAGCACGGTCAGCAGCGAACGCGTGCGCGCGCGCATGGCCGTGCGGACCGCGTACGGCAGGAACGCCAGCAGTTCACGCATGCGGGGCCTCGGCGACGATGCGGCCCTTGTCGAGATGGACGACGCGGTCGGCGGCCTTCGCTACCTGCGGGTCGTGCGTGACCATCACCAGCGTCTTGCCGAACTCGTCGACGAGCCGCCGGAACAGCTCGAGCGTGCGGGTCGCGGCAGCGCGGTCGAGGTTGCCGGTCGGTTCGTCGGCGACGACCAGCAGCGGATCGGTGACGATCGCGCGCGCGATCGCGACGCGCTGCTGCTGGCCGCCCGACAGCTGGCGCGGCAGATGGTGCGCACGATCGCTCAGGCCGACCGCGGCGAGCGCCGTGCCGACCATCTGCTCGCGGCGTGTGCGCGACAACGGCAGCAGCAGCAACGGCACCTCGACGTTCTCGTAAGCCGTCAGCACCGGGATCAGGTTGTATTGCTGGAACACGTAGCCGACGCCGCGCGTGCGCCAGCGCGCCAGCGCTGCCGGCGTCATCGCCGAGACCTCGTCGGCGCCGATGCGCACGGTGCCCGCGGTCGGTCGGTCGATGCCGGCGAGCAGATGCAGCAGCGTCGTCTTGCCGCTGCCGGACGGTCCCATCAACACCACGAATTCGCCGCGCACGACGGTGAGATCGAGGTTCTCGATCGGCGTCACGGCTTCGGACGCCGTGGCGAACGTCTTGGTCACGCCGCGCACTTCGATCAGGTTCATCGCCGCTCCTCCTGCACCCATTCCCCGTCGTGCACCGGCGCGGTGATGACGCGCTGGGTCGGCGCGAGTTCGCCACGCACCAGCACCTCGTCGCCTTGCTCGCCGACGACCGTGACGGGCACCGCGCGCGCGCGGCTGGCAGCGGGATCGAAGCGGAACACCACGCTGCCGTACACGGCGGCCTTCGGCAGCAGGAACGTGCGGACGGCGTTGGCCACGGGCTCTGCCGCGTTCGCATCGGCGAGGAAGCGGGCGCGGCACAGCGTCTCCGGCCGCAGCAGCGCCGGTGGATCCTGCAACGCGACCTTCACCTGCAGCGTGTTCTTCAGCAGATCGGACTCGCGCTGCAGCCGCTGCACGGTGCCGTGCAAGACCACGCCGCCGAGCAGTTCGCTGCGCAGCTCGACCGCTTGCCCTCCGCGGATGCCGGCGGCCGCGGCGAGCGGCACGTCGATGCGCGCCCGCAGGCGCCGCGGGTCGTACAGCGCCAGCAACGCCTCGCTCTGCGGGCCCACCATGCCGCCGGGCGTCGCGTGCAGTCGCAGCACGACGCCATCGCAGGGTGCTTTCACGGTGGCCCAGTCCAGTTCGCGCGCAGCGATGCTGGCCTCGACCCTGGCCGTGGCGAGGGCCGCGGTGGCCTTCTCGATCGCCGCGTTGGCGACGTCGACCGCGCCCTGCAGGTCGACCGGATGGGCGAGGCGCTCGGCAGCGAGTTGGCGCGTATCGGTCGCGGCGGCCAGTTCGCGTTCGAGCGCCTGGCTCTCGCGTTCGGCAGCGTTCGCCGTGGCCTCGGCGGCGGCCACCGCGCCCTCCGCGCGCGCCAGCGCCACCGCGTAGCTGCCACCGGTGGCTTGCAGCAGCTGCTGTGCGGTCTTCGCGGCCGACGCGATCTGGACTTCGGCGAGGGCGCGCTGGTGGGCGCCGCGCGCGGCGGCCAGGCGACCGCTGCGTTCGGCCAGCAGGCGTTCGGCATCGAGCAACGCCTGGCGCGGTGCGGCGAGTTGTTCGAGCTGGGCCGCGGCGAACCTGGCCTGCGTGTTGGCGTAGGCGAGGTCCTGCTCGCGCTCCCGCACCGCCGCGAGCGCACGATCGTGCGCTGCCTGCAGCGCTGCACTGGCCAGGCGTGCCAGCACGGTTTCGTTGGCCTTCACGACGGCGCCCTCGAGCACGTCGATCGACGCGACGCAACCGGCGACCAGCGGCCGCACCAGCACATGGAACGGATCGGGCTCGACCCAGCCCGCGGCTTCGGCGGTCGCGGCGCCGTGGTTCGTGTTCGTCGCCGTTGCCAGTTGCACGTCGACCATCGGCACCGGGCGCGGTCGCCAGAGCATCGGCAACAGGAACGACGCCGCGAGGCCCAGCGCGAACACGGCGAGTCCCCACATCGCGAGGCGTTGGCGCAGCGGCCGCGGCGGCAGTGGGGTGGAGGAGTCGATGCGCAGCGCGGAGAGATCGACGTTCACGGTTGCACCGCCGTGACCGGCCAGCCGGCAGAAGTCGCCAACCGGATGCGGGCGCGGGCCGCGACGACCGCGGCAATGCGATGTTCGGCGGCATCACGAACGGCCATCGTCGCGCGTTCGGCGAAGCGCTCGAACACGTCGGCCTCGACGGCCAGTGCGGCTTCCGCCGAGGCCGCGGCGTGCGCCGAGGCGGCCGCGGCATGGGCCGTCGCGGCGCGTCGGAACTGGGCAGCATTGGCCGCGAGTTGCGCGGTCGTGACCTCGGCGTTCGCCGCGACGAAGGCCTCGACGAGGTTGGCGCGCGCCGCGATGCGGCGTTCGCGTGCCGCGTGCGCGGGCCCCGCTGCATCGAGCGGGATCCTGAACCATGCCATGCCCTCGATGCCGCTCGCACCCAGCGGCAGATCGGGGCCGATCTGCAGCGATGGGTACTGGTCGGCGCAGGCGCGCGCGAACTCGGCCTCGGCGATGCGGTAGCGGGCATGCGTGATGGCGAGGTCGGGTCGCTGCAGCAGCGTGGCTTCGCTCGCTGGCGCCGCGTCCGGGAAGCTCGTATCCGGCGGGATCAGCACCACCGGATCGGGCCTGGCGATGCCGAGCAGTTGCCGCAGTTCGGCCTGCAGCGCGGTTCGTTCGGCTGCCAAAGCGTGTTGCTCAGCGGCCGCGCCGGCCAACGCGGCCTTCGCTTGTGCGACGGCGTTGGCACTCGCCAGACCGGCGTTCGCGAACGCGTCGACGTCGGCGGCGAACCGCGGCGCCTGCAGTCCGGCGAGTTCGCTGTGCGCCGCGAACACTTCGGCGATGCGACCGATCAGCCGCCAGCGCGCGTTCGCCAGCGCCGCCAGCGCTTCGGCCTCTCGCGCGCGGGTCACGTCGATCGCCGCACCGCGCTGGCCGAGTCGCAGCAGGGCCACGGGATCGACCATCAACGCCATGCGGCTGACGTCGCTCGACCATTGGCCCTGGATCTCGGTGGCGGCGATGTCGGCGCCTGCGGCCCGCGCCTGGGCCGCCAGCGATTGCAGCTGCGGGTTGTGCTGCAGTGCGAACAAGACCGCGTCCGCGAAGGCGAGCGGGTTCGGCAGTTCGAACGTGCGCACCTGCCTGGCGATGTCGATGAGCTCGATCGGCTGCGCGTCGTAGCCGACGCAGGCCGTCATCAGCAGGGGCAACCAGGGAGCGAACGGGAGCAGGGAACGGGAACGTGGCATCGGAGTCGTCTCGCGTGGCGTTGCCGCGCGGCTGGCGCGGCGCAGGCAGCCCGGGGCTGCCGCCCACCGTGGTGCGGTGGGGCGCGTCGACTCAGATGCGGAGGATGGTCGCGGCGAGACGTTCGGTGCGCAGGTCCGGTCGCGGTGGGCCGGTGGCCGGCGGATGCGACACGGTGGCGACGAGCGCCGTGCCGTGGCGGAGAGCCAGCGTGGCCAGGTGGCACGGGCCCATCGGGGGCAGGTCCGGCGTCTCGAATGCGGCGGGCAAGCCGAGATCGCAGCCGAGCGCCTGGTGCGCGCAGCCTGAACACCCGGGAGTCGTCACCGCGGCGCCGCCGCGGCTCCTTGGTTGCTGCCGCGCGGCGCAGGCCTTCTTGCAGCAGAGGCACTCACCGTCCGTCGTCGGCCCTGCCTCGAGTGCGTTGGCGTGTTCCTGCGTGCCGCAGCTGCGGTCCAGCGCGACGCGGCCTGCGCAGCAGACTTCATTGCACACCAGCAGCAACCGCGGCAATCCGAGCCCCACCATCAGCAACGCCAACAGCACGAGGCTCGTGCAGCGTCGGAAGCGATGGGTGCGGTGGGATCGGCGGAACATGCGCAGCGGTGGAATCGGCCGGGCCAGCGTGGGGACTGATGCCGGCCGAGTCAATCCAGCTCCATGCGCGGCGAATGCCGGTGGGCCATGCCGGGGCCACCGATCGCGCAGTTGCGCGGTTGCGACCCTTCCTGCCTCGGGACGAGCCGGATAGAACGCGCGGCCCCTATGGCTTCGCGCACCCCCTCTCGCAGCCGCAGCAGCGGCGGCCGTTCGCAGTCCTCCGGCTCCAACTCGATGCCGCTCGTGCTGGGGGGCGTCGGCGTGCTCGTCGTCGGCATCCTGGTCGTGATGATGAACCAGGGCGGCGGCGACAAGGCCACCGACCCGAAGGCCCCGCCCGCCGCCGCTGCCCCGAAGGCCGCGCATGTGCCGGCGCCGAGCACGGTCAAGATGGGTTCCGCCAAGGCCGGCAAGACCCCGGGTCGACCGGCCCCGGCGCTGACTGCGGAGATGCTCGGCAAGGCGGTCGCACTGCTCGACGAGGCCAAGACGCTGTGCAACGACGGCGTGAAGGCCCGCAGCGCCGGCAACAACGAAGAGGCGCGCACCAAGCAGTCGGCGGCGGTCGACAAGATCGAAGCCGCCAAGGTGAGCCTGCAGGAGCAGGCCAAGTGGCAGGAGGATGCCGACCTCGACGACTGGGCGATGCCGGCCGAGTACATCGCCCTCGGCAACCTGTGGACCGAGCTGACCACGCTCGAGAAGAAGGCGCGTATGAGCGGCGGCACGCGCTGAGAGCCTGAGAGATGATCGTACAGGCTCTCAGGTTGCCCCCTGTGGCCGCATGCGCGGCCACGCAGCGCTCGCGAAACCGACCGCTGCTCGAGCGCTGAGCGATGCAGCTCGGCTACCAGACCAACAGCCTGCAGAACCATCGCCTCGCCGATGCGTTCGCGCTGCTGGCCGAGCACGGGTACCGCGCGGTCGGCATCACGCCGGACGTCGGCCACCTCGATCCGCAGCACACCGGTGACGCGGAACTCGCCGAAGTGGCAAAGCAGCTGCGCGACTGCGGGCTGCTGCCGGTGATGGAGACCGGGGCGCGCTTCCTGCTCGACCCGCGGCAGAAGCACGAGCCGACGCTGATGACCCGCGATCCCGCCGCGCGCGCGCGCCGGCTCGAGTATACGCGGCGCGCTGCCGCGATGGGCGCCAGGCTC
>CAMAUH010000251.1 GCA_945861365.1 Candidatus Kuenenia stuttgartensis | reverse complement strand
CCATGCACATCGCCACCAGCCTCCCCTTTGCCATCCTCACCCTGGCCGCCGCCGCCGCCGCGCAGGGCTCCGACCTGCTCGTCACCTACTCGCAGCCGGAGCGCACGCTGTCCGGCAGCGCTGGCACCGTGCTGCGCTTTCTGCAGCCGAACGAGATCGCGCACCTCGAGTGGTCGAACGGTCCGTGTGCGTCACCGTCGGCCGAGAAGTGGGCGCCGCGCACCGCGTTCCACGTGATGGCCGGCGACGAGAACGGTGACGGCGATTACTGGCGCCCTGGCATCTTCGGCAGCATCGACGCGCTGTGCGCGCCGATCGGCACCTCGCCGGTGGTCGGCGGCACCAATGCGCGCACCGTGTTCTTCTCGCCGTCGGTGACGGTGGGGAACAACATCAGCGGTGGCCCTGGGCTGCGGCCCGGGGACGTCGGCCACTTCGTCAAGACGACCGCTGGCGACGGCAGGGTCGAGTACTTCATGCGCCAGGAGCAGTTCAACCAGGCGATGGGCTTGCCGCTGAACACGCCGATCGACATCGACGCGATCTGCTTCCAGCCCGGCTTCGGCGTCTACTTCTCGCTCGACCAGGACGTGGCCGGCAACACGTTCTGCGGCCCGACGTTCCTGCGCGACGGCGACCTGCTGTGCGTGCCCGACTGGGCGATCACCTGGACCCCGGACTTCCGCGTGCAAGCGGTGCTGCCCGTCAGCTGCGCGGTCGTCTACACCGAGGCGCAGGTCAGCGCGATGGTCGTCAGCGCCGCGGTCACGGACCGCTTCGGCGCCTGCATCCCGAACGCGATCGATCTCGAGTCGCTCGAGTTCGACTGGAACTGGCCGGTCGGCTCGACCTTCCCGTGCCCGGGCACGGTCGTGCAGCGCCCCGAGTTCCTGTTCACGACGGAGACGATGACGGGAGCCGGTGTGTTGACCACGTTCAACGGCGGGATGATCTACAACCACCTGTGCGGTCCCGCCGCGCGCGGTTGCGGCACGGGCCCGACGCCGGGCGCGCAGATGGGCATCCAGCCGACCAGCGCCGCGGTCGGTGCGCCGAGCTACGTCAACGCGCTGATGTCGACCTTCACCTACCGCATGGTGCTCGAGCCGCAGCAGCACGTGCTGAACGTGTTCCCGCTCGGCGCGCCGGCCGGTGCGACGATGATCGACTACGCGACGCCATGGGCGTGGAACCTGGCCTTCATGGAGATCGTGCCGCCGACCGTGCCGACGTCGCTGAGTGCGTTCCCGTTCTCGCTGCTGTGCTTCCCGGACCTGTATGCGCCGAGCCTGTTCATCCACGCGTGGCCGCTGCCGGGCAACTGGGGCAGCTTCCCGATGGTGGCGATCCCGCCGCTGTGGCAGGGCAAGGTGCTCTACCAGGCGATGGGGTTCGGCGGCAGCGGCCTCGAGCTGAGCACGCCGACCGTCGTCGACGTGAAGTGAACGGCGCGTGAGGCATGCCGCGGGCCGCGTTCGCCGCGGTCGCCATGCCAACGGGTGCTGCCCCCTGGCCTACGGGCTGCGGTGAGGCGAGGTCGATGACCGCGACGACCGGTCATCGCATCACTGGAGAAATGGCACCCATGGGCAAGCGTCTGTCGATCCTCTCTGCGGCCTGCATGTTGGCGGGCCTTCATGTCCTCGCTGGCTGCAGCGGCGGCGGTACGAGCAGCAATGCCGCGCCGCGCATCTCGTCGATCCCGCAACAGTCGGTCGCCGGCGGCGCCGCGCTGTCGCTGGATGTGGGCGACTACACCATCGATCGCGAAGGTGCTTCGCTGACCTACACGGTGGCCTCCGGCGGCGGCAGCTTCGCCGGCAGCACGTACTCGCACACGTTCGCGACGATGGGCACCTACATGGTCGAGTTCGACGTCGCGGATGGCGTCGGCAAGACCTCCCGCGGTGAGTTCCGCGTCGAGGTGACCAGCGCGAAGTTCGCGGTCGTCGGCGAGGGCACCACGGGCTTGCTGCTCGCGGACGCGGACACCGACGAACTGGTGCGCGTCGCCTCGTCGGTCGCGACGCCGGTGACCGAGGAAGGCCTCGCCGATGGTCGCATGGCCTACACGGTCGGCAACCCGGCGCAGCTGTGGGTGTTCGACCCGATGACGCGCACGTCGACCCGGCTGTCGGCCGACGCCACGGGCAACGTCAACTACGTCGCCAAGACCAGTGACGACCGCATCCTCTACACGGCCGTCAGCGCGACCCGCCGCCTGCTGCTCAACAACCCGACCACCGGCGTCACGCGCGCGTTGGCCGAGGAAGTGCCCGCTGCCGGTGCTGCACTGCCGGCGCCCGCGACCGTGCTGGTGAATGGCACGACGACGAGCAACCCGAACAACGTGGTGTTCTTCACGCTGCTCGATGGCGGCCAGGGCGACATCTACTACTACGACATCAGCGACGACTCGGTGGTCGCGGTGTCGACGGCGTCGACCGACGAGCGCCTGGTCGAAGTGCTGCCGAACGGTGCCCTGGTGTTCTCGCGCGTCGGCGGTGGCGGTGAGACGGACCTGTTCTACTTCCGCATCGGCACCGGCCTGGTCGAGGTCGCGGCCGCGTCGTCGACGCTCGATCCGATGAACAAGACGTTCGTCGGCGAAGGCAGCGGCAGCCAGGTGGTGTTCACGGCCAGCGACGGCACCGACACCGAGCTCTACTCGTGGGCGCCGGGCAACGGCCAGGTCGCGACGATCCACAGCGGCGGCACGGCGGCGTTCGCGGCGATCGGCAGCGGCAACGAGGTCGTCTACACGGTGGACAACGGCGGCGGCGACGTCGACGCGTTCTTCTACGACCTCGACAGCGCGATCACCGCCACCGTGCGCAATGCGGCGGACACCACCTCGGTGTTCGGCATCGCCGAGGGCAGCTCGAGCTTCGCGATCGTGCAGGGCAGCGGTGCGACCTCGTCGGTGCTCGCGGTCAGCCTGGTGGCTTCGCCGGTGACCACGACGCACGCCGGCGGCGGCGCGATGCAGTTCGAACGCGTGCTCGGCAACGGCGACGCGTTGGCGCGCCGCACCGACGGCACGGCGATCGCGATCTTCGACGCCAGCGCGACCTCGTGGTCGACCATCAGCGGCACCGGGCTCGACGTGGTCGGCGCCGGCGTCGACGACGGCGACTTCGTCTATGAGCAGACCGCCAGCAGCCAGGTCGACCTGGCGATGTGGGACGCGTCGGGCAGCGCTTCGGTCGACGTCAGCACGACGACCGGCGACGACACCTGGCAGGCGACCACCAACGGCAAGGTCTACTTCGTCCGCGACGACACCTACGGCAACGCCAACCTGTTCGTCTTCAAGGTCGCGACCACGACCGCAACGCAGCTGACCGAGTCCGACGCCAACGGTGTCGGCTTCGACTACACGGTGCAGGACACCTACAGCGGCACGCGCTGAGCTGGCGCGGCCAAAGCCCCACGGGGGGGATGCGAACGACCGACGACGCCGGAACCCGCCGATGGGCGGGGGCCGGCGTCGTCGTTTCGTGGCGGGCGTCGGCCGGCAAAGGTGCATGGTCACCTCGATCACGCGAGGGTGTCGTGCGTCTAGAGCCGATGCAGCACGACCGCCGCGGCAACCGCAGCTCCGGCGAGCAAGCGACGCCGCAGGTGCTTCAGAAGAAGAAGTGCAGACCGAGGCCGAGGAACTGCACCCGATCGTCATAGAACTGGCCGTTCGGTGAGTGTCCGCCGTACCACTCCAGCAGGACCGCGAGGCGTTGGCTCATGCGACCCGCGTCCTCGAACACGACCCCGGCCCGCACCGACGCATCCAGGCTCCAGTCGTTCTCCTGCCGCTGCTTGCAGTCGATGGCGGCGACCGGCCGCATCCCGCCACCCTTGCCCAGCGGCTGCGTTCCGCGCCACTCGAGTCCGTAGTGGACGGTCCACGGGTCGAGCCCAGCCGGGTCGACGGCCAGCAGATAGCTGCCGCCGGCATAGGGCCGCCAGCCGCCAGCCAGCTCGTGGCTGCACACGACGTCGACGGTCTCGTAGCTGAGGTTGACGCGGCCGTTGCCGGTGATCTGCTGGCGCAGCACATACTCGTCACCGAGGTGGGAACTCTGGTGGCGCAGCCGCAGCAACAGTGAGGTGTCGTGGTAGCGCCCGGCCAGGTACGGCCCGAGCGTGTAGTCCGCGTTGATCAGGTCCTTGGACGCCCGATCGAGATCGAAGATCGCGAACACGCCGGCCTGCAGCCCCGCCTCCCAGTGCAAGCCCCCGATGCCCCGGTGTCGCGCGAACGCCAGCGTCTCGCCGAAGCCGACGGCTCCCACCTGCGCGAGTGCTTCGGTGCCAGCGGTGCGGTCGCGGTCCTCGACGTAGTAGTGCCACGAGGCGAAGAAGTGCGGCCAGCGTGGATCGGCCAGCAGCGGCTCGAACAGGCGTCCGGGCGACAGGACCAGGATCGGCGCCTCCGCGGACTCGGCGGTCGGGCTCGGTGGCTCCAGGAACGTCACACTGCGCACTCCGGGCAGTGCCTGCAGCGCGATGGTCAGCTGCTGCCGCTCCAGCCGACCGAAGGCGCGGTCGTGCAAGCGCACCTGTCCGTCGAGCACCGTCACGGGCACGGCTGGCAGCCCGAAATCGCGTTCGAGCACTGCGGACACGTAGCCGGCGAGGAAGCGATCCTCGATCCCGGTGTCCTGGGCCATGACGTTCCCGAGCAGCAGCGCGCACATCGACAGCCGGCGAATGGTGCGCATCCCACCGAGGGGAGGTCGGCGGCGGTTGGAGCCCCGGCCGGGGATGGCAGTGTTCATCGGTGGGGGTCCATGGGTCGGTGGTGTCACCGGGTCGGGCTCTGCGGCCGGGCTCGAACGTCGACGATGGGGACCGGCGATGAGAGCGGTGTGAAATGCGACCAGCTGCCCGGGCCGCGTGGTCCGTCCCCCGAGGCCACCGCTGCCGAAGCGGCCATGGCAGCGGGGCCTGGGGGCCAGGCGCGGATTTTTCGGGACGATCGCGTGCGCGGGGCGCGGTTCGGCTCTTCCCAGGGAAAGCACGACCACCTTCCGAACATGAACAAGCACCTGACCTCCCGCCTTCTCGCCCCCCTCGCCCTGTGCGCCACCGCGGCCGCCCAGTTCCAGGAAGGGCTGATCACCTTCTCCGCCAACGAGCAGACCATGTCGGGCAGCGGCGGCACCGTGCTGCGCGCACTGCGGCCGAACGAGACCTCGGTCATCGAGTGGGGCACCAGCGCCGCCTGCGCCTCGCTGTCGGCCGAGAAGTGGGCCCCGCGCACCTGCTACGACACCATGGCCGGCGACGAGAACGCCGACGGCACGCTGTTCAACCCGACGCTGTTCGGCAGCGTCGACGCGCTGGTCAGCACCTTCAGCACGGCCACTTCGCCGTGGCAGAACCAGCGCACGGTGTTCTGGTCGGTGTCGGCGGCGATGGGCAACAACGTCAGCGCGCCGCCGTTCCGCCCGGGTGATGTCGCGCGCATCGTGCGCAACGGCGGCGGTGACGGCCAGGTCGAGCACTTCATGCGCCAGGAGCAGTTCAACCAGGCACTCGGCCTGCCGCTGCCCACGCCGATCGACGTCGACGCGATCGCGTTCAACCCGCAGTTCGGCATCTTCTTCTCGCTCGACACCGACATCGTCTGCAACACCGCGTGCGGCCCGGTGCTGGTGCAGGACGGCGCGATCATCGCGATCCCGCAGGCGGCGCTGACCTACACGTTCGACGGGCGCATCGCCGCGGTGCTGCCGAACAGCGCGATCGTCGTGCGCACCGAGGCCCAGGTCGACGCGATGGTGTTCGCCGCCCAGGTGACCAACCGCAACGGCGTGTGCCTGACCAACGCCGTCGACCTCGAGTCGCTCGAGTTCGACTTCAACGGGGCGATCAACACGTGGGCCGGCTGCACCGCCGCCTCGGTGGTGTTCGCGCCGAACCTGATCTTCTCGGTCGAGACCGGCACCGGCGCCAGCCTGCTGACGACGGCCTTCGGCGGTTCGATCTGGAACGGCCCGTGCTCGCCGATGGGCCGCTCGTGCGGCACCGGCCCGACGCTCGGCAGCCAGTCCGGCATCCGCCCGGTCAGCGGCAACATCGGTGCCGCCAGCTACGTCAACGCCTTCCTGCTCGAGCACACCAACCGCTACGTGCTCGAGCCGCAGCAGCACGTGATGACGGTGTTCCCGGCCGGCGCGCCCGCCGGTGCGAACAACATCGACGTCGGCTCGCCCTTCCTCTTCAACTTCATCTTCCTCGAGCTGGTGTCGCCGGTCGTGCCGGCCTCGTTCCCCTTCCCGGGCGCGTTCTTCCCCGACGTCTACGTGCCGAGCCTGCTCTACTACATGCCGGCGGTCGCGGGTGCGGGCTTCGGCACCTTCCCGATGCCGGCGATCCCGCCCTTCTTCACCGGCAAGGTGCTGTTCCAGAGCGTCGCGCTGACGACGGCGGGCACGATCGAGCTGAGCACGCCGGCGGTGGTCGACGTGCAATGAGCTGAGCGACGGACGAGAACACGCACACAGCCGCCGCGACCTGAAGGTCGCGGCGGCTGTGTGTGT
>CAMAUH010000250.1 GCA_945861365.1 Candidatus Kuenenia stuttgartensis | reverse complement strand
GCGATGCGGACCTGCAGTTCCTGCTGCTGCGCCTTCTGCAGCGCGGCTGCGATCTCCGCATTGGCGGCCTGCTGCTGCAGCAGGAACACTGATGGCGCGACCAGGAACAGCAGCACCGCGGCGACCGCGGCGGTGGCGCGCGCCGGGTGGCGCTGGGCCGAGCGCCGCAGCACGCGCAGCAGGCTCGGCGGCGCCGCGGTGATGGGGCGCAGTTCGATCAGGTTGGCCAGATCGGCGGCGAACGCCGCGGCATCGCCGTAGCGATGCGAGGGATCCGGATCGATCGCCTTGCTGCACACGAGTTCGACGTCCCGGTTGATGCCGCGGTGGTGCGTGTGCAGCGGGGTCGTGCGGCCGGCGAGTGCGAGTTCGCGGATGCCGTGCGCGGTCGTCGCCGCGTACGGGATGTGCAGGGCCAGCAGTTCGTACAGCGTGACGCCCAGCGAGTAGACGTCGGTGCGGCCGTCGATCGCCGTCGGATCGCCGCGCATCTGCTCGGGCGACATGTAGGCCGGCGTGCCGAGCGCATGGCCGGTGCCGGTCATGCGCACGCCGTCGGCGCTGGTCGCGAGGCCGAAGTCGAGCAGCAGCACGCGTCCGTCCGGCGTCAGCATCACGTTCGAAGGCTTCACGTCGCGGTGCAGCACGCCGCGCTCGTGCGCGTGCAGCAGCGCCAGCGCGATCGCGCGCGCGATGCGCAGGCAGGTCGACGTCCAGGTGCCGGCGAACGTGTTGTTCGTGCCCGTGTCGCTGCTCTCGCTGGCGGTGCGGCGGGGTGCGGTGAGTTCGAGCACGGCGCGCCGCAGGTCGTCGCCGCGCAGCGTGGCCGGGTCGCGGCCGGCGAAGTGGCGCAGCAGTTCGTCGAGCGACGCGCCGACGACCAGTTCCATCGCCAGCCACGGCACGCCGCCGTCCTCGCCCGCGGCATGCACCGGCACGATGCCCGGATGCTGCAGGCGGGCGATCGCGTCGACCTCGCGGCGGAAGCGTTCGCGCGCGGTCGCGTGGTGCAGGAAGTCGGCGCGCACCAGCTTCAGCGCGACGCGGCGGCCCAACGACTGCTGTTCGGCGAGGTAGACGACGCCCATGCCGCCGCCGCCGAGACGCTTCAGCAGGCGGAAGTCGCCGAGGCGCTCGGGGAACGGCGCAGCGTCAGCGTTCTCCGGGCCTGAAGCCGGTGCGGCCACGGTCAGCAAGCCGAGGCGATCGAGTCGATCCAGGTGCGCCTGCAGGGCGGCCGCATGGGCGGGGTGGGCCGCCAGGATCCCGGCGATGCCGCTGCGGCCCTGCTGCTCGAGGCACACCAGCGCCTCGACGAGCACGTCCTCGAACGACGTGGGCGGCTCCGGCGCACCGCTGGGCGAAGTCATGCGCGACGCTCAGACGAAGCGGCGGATGCGGTCGTCGAGCGCCTGCTGGTCCTGCGTGAAGCTCGCCAGCGCGGCGGCGGTCAGGATGCCGTCCCAGCTGGCGGTGCCGGCCTTCACGCGCTCCTGCCACGACGCGAACACCGGGATCTTGCCTTCCTTGGTCAGCTTCGCGGCCTCGTCGGCGGTGAAGGTCGGGAACAGGTCGGTGATGCCGTTCTGATTCAGCACCGCGAGGACGTCCTCGGCCTTCGATTGCTTCGGCGCAAGCCGGGCGCAGGCCGTGGCGGCCTTCTCGAACTGTGCCGAGAGCGCCCAGAAGCAGTCGAGGCGCTGGCCGGCGACATCGGCCGTCGGCGCCCACGTGACGGCGGGGTCGTTCTTGGTCTTGTCGACGATCGTGTTCGCCGGCGGGTTCTTCGCCAGGAACTCCTTCGCCGCCGCGGTCGGCATCGTGAAGGTGTCCAAGCCGAGCAGGTCTTCGCACTGCTGGCCGCTGCGCATCGACGCGGCGATCTGCTTGGTGTTGAGGCCCTGGCCCTGCTTCAGGCGACGCAGGCCGCGCTGGCTGGCCAGCGTCGCCTTCTCGCCGGCGTTCTTGCCGTCACCGAGCTTGTTGTCGGCGATGAAGGCGCCGATGCGGCCGAGGAACACGTTGACCCAGTTCGGCTTGGCGAGGCTCGCGATCAGCCAGTTCTGCCGCGCCGAGAAGCCGAGCGTGAAGTTGAGGCGGATGCCGTCGTCGTGCAGTTGCCGTGCGGCGAGCAGGCCGGCCGCCGACAGCGGCACCTTGACGATGAAGCGGTCCGAGCAGATCGCGTGGAAGCGCTTGCCGTACTGGTAGGCGGCGTCGATGTCGTGCGCGGTGGCGGTGTGCAGTTCGACCGACACGTCGGCATCGAAGGTGCGCACCAGCTTCAGGCCGTGCACCGCGTTCAGGATGAACGCGATCTCCTGCACCATGCGGTCCTTGCCCATCTCGGGGGCGAGCTGCTTCAGCAGCGCCGCGGCGGCCGGGACCATCTGGTCGTAGATGCCCTTCTGCACTTCCTTGTTCAGCAGCGTGTTGTTGGTCGTCAGCGCGGTGAACTCGCGCGTGAACAGTTCCTTCGCGGCGTCGATGTCCCCGGTGTCGAGCCACAGGTCGGTGCCGGTCTTGCTGGCGGCGGCCCACAGTGCGTTGGTCGGGAAGGTGTCGCGCGTGGCTTGTGCCGTCGTGACCTGCGCGAGGCAGAACTTGGCGACTTCCTTGGCGAACGGGGAATCGTGGCGGGGGGCGGCGTCGGTCATGGGCTCGGTGCGTGGGGGTGCGGAGTGCGAGCGGCCGATGCTAGTGGGGCCAGCGATCCCCGGCGAGGCAAAGGTCGCGCCCCGCCCCCGGTCACCGCAGCTGCGCGTGGTATTCCTGCAGCGGCTTCACCGACAGCGGCTTCTTCAGCCAGCTCTCCAGCCCCTGGATCGTCGCCGACGCGGCGGCCAGCGTCGTGATGCACGGGATGCGCTGGGCCACGGCCGCGCTGCGGATGCGCCGGTCGTCGCCGCGTTCCCGCTGGCCGCTCGGCGTGTTGATGACGAGCCGCACCTCGCGGTTCAGCATCAGGTCGAGCACGTGCGGGCGGCCTTCGTGCAGCTTCATCACGCGCTGCACCGGGATGCCAGCGTTCTGCAGCGTCTTGGCGGTGCCGCTGGTGGCGACGATCTCGAAGCCGAGGCGATGCAGGCGGTCGACCAGCGGCACGATCAGCCGCTTGTCCTCGTCGCGCACCGACACGAACACCTTGCCCTCGCGCGGCAGCGTGTTGCCAGCACCCACCATCGCCTTCGCGAACGCGGTGCCGAACTGCTCGTCGATGCCCATCACCTCGCCGGTCGACTTCATCTCCGGGCCGAGCAGCGTGTCGACGCCGTGGAACTTGTTGAACGGGAACACCGGCGCCTTCACCGAGAAGTACGGCGGTTCCAGCCGTTCGACCACGCCGACCTGCTCGAGCGTCTCGCCGAGCATCACGCGCGCCGCCATCTTGGCGAGCGGCTGGCCGACCGCCTTGCTGACGAACGGCGCCGTGCGCGACGCGCGCGGGTTGGCCTCGAGGATGTAGACCTTGGTGCCGCGGATCGCCCACTGCACGTTCATCAGGCCGATCACCTTCAGGGCGCGCGCGAGGCGGCGGGTCTTCTCGGCGATCTCGTCGATCAGGCCCTGCGACAGCGAGTAGGGCGGCAGCGAGCAGCTCGAGTCGCCGCTGTGGATGCCGGCCTCCTCGATGTGCTCCATGATGCCGCCGATCGCGACGTGTTCGCCGTCGGCGATCGCGTCGACGTCGACCTCGATCGCGCTGTCGAGGAACTTGTCGATCAGCAGCGGCCGTTCCTCGGAGAAGGAGCTGTGCCGCTCCATGTAGGACTCGAGGCCGGCGCGTTCGTAGACGACCTCCATCGCGCGGCCGCCGAGCACGAAGCTCGGCCGCACCAGCACCGGGTAGCCGATGCGTTCGGCGACGGCCATCGCTTCTTCGCCCGTGCGCGCCATGCCGTTCGGCGGCTGGTCGATGCCGAGCTTGGTGATCAGCTTGCTGAACAGTTCGCGGTCCTCGGCCTCGTCGATCGAGTCGACCGACGTGCCGACCAGCGGTGCGCCGTGCTCCTGCAGGCCTCTGGCGAGGTTCAGCGGCGTCTGGCCGCCGAACTGCACGATGACGCCGCGCGGGTCGATGCGGTCGACGACGTTCATCACGTCCTCGTGCGTCAGCGGCTCGAAGAACAGCATGTCGGAGGTGTCGAAGTCGGTCGACACGGTCTCCGGGTTGCTGTTCACCATCACCGTCTCGTGGCCCATCGCGCGCAGCGCCATCGCCGCGTGCACGCAGCAGTAGTCGAACTCGATGCCCTGGCCGATGCGGTTGGGGCCGCCGCCGAGCACGATGACCCGCTGCTTGCCGCTGGCCGGGCCGACCTCGTCCTCGGAGCCGTCGTACGTCGAGTAGAGGTACGGCGTGTGGCTCGGGTACTCGGCCGCGCAGGTGTCGACGCGCTTGTAGGCGGGCACGACGCCGAGCTTCTTGCGGTGCTCGCGCACCTCCCACTCGCTGGTCTTGCCGGAGCACGCGGCGGCGATCTGGCGGTCGCTGAAGCCGAGGCGCTTGGTGGCGCGCATCAGCGTGGCATCCATGCCGGCGATGCCGCTCTTGCACGCGGTGAGCATCGCCTGCTCGTGCCGCACCAGCACCTGCAGCTGGTCGAGGAACCACGGGTCGATGCGCGACGCGTCGTGGATGTCCTCGACGCTCATGCCCACGAGCATCGCTGCGCGCACCCAGTCGATGCGGTCGGCGCGCGGCGTGACGAGGTGCGGCCGGATCGCGTCGGGCGTGAAGTCCTCGGGCTTGCAGTGCGGCTTGCCGGGCACGTTGCCAAAACCGTTGCGGCCGGTCTCGAGGCCGCGCAGCGCCTTCTGCATCGCCTCCTTGAAGGTGCGGCCGATCGCCATCACCTCGCCGACCGACTTCATCTGCGTGGTCAGCACCGAGTCCGCGGTCGGGAACTTCTCGAAGGCCCAGCGCGGGAACTTGACGACGCAGTAGTCGATGGTCGGCTCGAAGCAGGCCTTCGTCGTCTTGGTGATGTCGTTGTCGAGCTCGTCGAGCGTGTAGCCGACGGCGAGCTTGGCGGCGATCTTGGCGATCGGGAACCCGGTCGCCTTGCTGGCCAGCGCCGAGCTGCGGCTGACGCGCGGGTTCATCTCGATCACGATCATGCGCCCGTCCTTCGGGTTGATCGCGAACTGCACGTTGCTGCCGCCGGTGTCGACGCCGATCTCGCGGATGCATGCGATCGCCGCGTCGCGCATCAGCTGGTACTCGCGGTCGGACAGCGTCTGCGCCGGCGCCACCGTGATCGAGTCGCCGGTGTGCACGCCCATCGGATCGAAGTTCTCGATCGAGCAGATGATGATGACGTTGTCGTTCTTGTCGCGGACGACCTCGAGCTCGTACTCCTTCCAGCCCGCGATGCACTCCTCGACCAGGATCTCGCTGTTCAGCGACAGCTGCAGGCCGCGGCCGGCGATCTCCTCGAACTCCTGCAGGTTGTAGGCGATGCCGCCGCCGCTGCCGCCCATCGTGAAGCCGGGGCGGATCACGCACGGCAGGCCGATGTCGTCGAGCGCCTTGCGCGCTTCGTCCATCGTGTAGGCCAGCCGCGACTTCGCGCAGGCGAGCCCGATCTTCTCCATCGCTTCCTTGAACTCGAGGCGGCCTTCCGCCTTCTGGATCGACGCGGGGCGCGCGCCGATCATCTCGCAGTTCCACTTCACCAGCACGCCCTGGTCATGCAGCTGCATGGCGCAGTTGAGCGCGGTCTGGCCGCCGAGCGTCGGCAGGATCGCGTCCGGCCGTTCCTGCTCGATGATCTTGGCGACGACATCGGCCGTGATCGGCTCGATGTAGGTCCGATCCGCCATCTCGGGATCGGTCATGATCGTCGCCGGGTTGCTGTTGATCAGGATGATCCGATACCCGTCGGCGCGCAGCGCTTTGCACGCCTGCACCCCCGAATAGTCGAACTCACAGGCCTGGCCGATCACGATCGGCCCCGACCCCAGGATCAGGATCGACTTCAGGTCTTGGCGGCGTGGCATTTCGGGCAGCGACTAGAGCGACGCGCGCTGCCCTTGGCGAGCGGAAAAGTGCGGCTCTTGCCGCGCGCTCACAGGTCCTGCTGCGAAGCCCACGCCACGAGCGGCGGCAGCTGCGCATGTTGCAGCTGGAAGCGCAGCGTCGGCAGGCGCGGATCCTGGCGGCGGAAATGGCGGCCGAGGCCGAGCGCCGCGCCGGTGCGGGCCGCCACGTCGGCCGTCGCGTCGGTCGCGACCGCGGCCAGCAGGCGCGATACGCGGGGCGACCGCAGCCCGCCCAGGGCCACGCCGGCGGCGTGCTGCACGTCGCCGAGCGGGTCCTGCCGCAGCACCTGGTGCAGCGTGTCGATGGCGGCATCGCCGAAGTGCGCCAGTGCGCGCAGGGTCTGGGTGCGCACCCACGGGCACTGGTCGGCGGTCGCGGCGCTGCGCAGCGCCGGCACGGCGCGTTCGTCGCCGAGCAGCCCGAGCGCGGTCGCGGCGGCGCCGCGGGTCGACGACTGGGCGGCACCGGCCAGTTCCTGCCGCAGCACTTCGAACGCGTTGGGGTCGCGCAGCA
>CAMAUH010000249.1 GCA_945861365.1 Candidatus Kuenenia stuttgartensis | reverse complement strand
CAACGCGACAGAAGCGCGCACGATCACCTACCTGCGGAGCCGCCGCTGGAAGCCGGGCAACGTGCTGCGCGGCGCGAACGGCATCGCGGCCCTGACCTTCTGCGACGTCGCGATCGAGGAGAACGGCAAGTGATGCAGCCTGGACCAAGTTCCCACCGCAGCGCCGCCGCGTGGCTCATCCTGCTGGCCGCCGCAACACCGCTGGCCGCGCAGGAACTGCGCTGGCAGCTGCCAAAGCACGGAGCAGCTGTCTACACGCGCTCACTGAAGGTCGACGAGACCATCGAGCCGAAGCAGGCGTGGATCCCCGGCGTGTGGCAGGGCGAGCAGCAGGTCGCCGCGGTGTTCGCTGGCGAGCTCGCCCAAGACCGCCAGCGCATGACCGACGCGGCCTACGACCCGCGCGAGTTCCTCGCCAACATCGCGTTCGACCTGCGCCCGGTGCGCGGCGGCAAGACGCGGCTCGAGGTCGAGACGCATGACCGCTTCCATCCGCTGCAGGTCGATGTCGTCTTCGGCGACCTCGCTGCCGACGGCACGCAGACGTTCGAAGCCGTGCTCGAGGTCGATGCGAAGGCCGCGCGCGCCGCGTCGACCAACCCGAACATCGCCAAGCTGCGCGGCAAGCTGAGCGGCAAGCGCGTGATCGATCGCGCGAAGGGCCTCGTCACCTACGTGGCCGGCACCGCGGATCTCGTCGCCGACTACCCCGCGTTCCTGGAAGGGACCGAGAACCGTCCGGTGCGCAAGCAGACCATCCGCATCAGCGACGAGTGGAAGCTCGACGTGGTGATGGGGCCCGACGACGCCGAGTTCCGCGCGCGCGTGGTGAAGGCGATCCGTGCGTCGATCGACGCGCTGCGCAAGCAGCTCGGCGAACACGTCGACGACTCGTTCGAACAGAACGATGGCGACAAGTACCACCACCATGCGCCGGGCGAACTGGCGCTGGTGCTGCTGGCGCTGAGGCGCAGCGGCGAGGACGCACGCGAGCCGCTGATCCAGAAGGGCTACGACCGGCTGCGCAAGCTGGTGATCCACGGCACCTACGAGCTCGGCGTCGCGATCCTGGCGATGGAAGCGCTCTACACACCACCCAGCGAATGGGCGGAGATGCGAGCCGGCCGGCAGAAGGCGCCGATGCCACGCACGCTGGCCGCCGCCGACCTCGCGATCGTGCAGGGCTGGACCAAGGAGCTGCTCGACAACATCGACACGACGACCGACACCGCCTACCTGCGCCGCTGGCACTACGGCCCGTCGAAGGGCTGGGACAACAGCAACACGCAGTACGCGCTGCTCGGCCTCTACGCCGCTTCGCTGTGCGGCATCGAGGTCGGCCCGACGGTGTGGACCGCCGCCCTCAACCACTGGCTGCAGTGCACCAACCTCGGCCCCGCGGGTGCAGCGAAGATCACCTACCAGCAGGACCTCGCGAAGGGCACGCGCACGCGCGGCGGCACCAGCAAGCAGCAGTCGGTCGGCTGGGGCTACCACGACGCCAACCCGACCGGCTCGATGACGACCGCGGCGATCTCGGGGCTGACCCTCTGCACTTCGGCGCTGCGCATCCTGAAGAAGGGCAACCCGAAGCTGCTCGGCGAAGCGGACGCGGCGGTGCGCGGCGGCTTCCTGTGGCTCGAACAGAACTTCAGCGTGCGCCACAACCCCGGCAACTTCGGGGAATGGCCCAATTGGCAGCTGTACTACCTGTACGGGCTCGAACGCGCCTGCGAGCTGAACCAGGTGGCGCTGCTCGGCGACCGCGACTGGTACTTCGAGGGCGCGGTCCGGCTGTGCTACACGCAGCGCCCGGACGGCGCCTGGGGCAACTGGGTCGACACCGCGTTCGGGCTGCTGTTCCTGAAGAAGACGGCGCTGCCGGCGGTCACCGGCCGCTGACGCGGCATCCCCGCCCTTTCGCGCGGCGGACCGTTCCCTATCCTGTTCGGCCCGCATGCCCGTTCCACTCATCGATCTCCTGCGCGACAAGGCGCAGCTCGCCGAAATCGAAGCCGCCGTCGTCCGCGTCGTGCGCAGCGGCCAATACATCCTGGGTCCCGAGGTCGAGAACCTCGAGCGCGAACTGCAGCAGTACCTCGGCTGCAAGCACGCGCTGACGATGTCGTCGGGCACCGACGCGCTGCTGGCGCCGCTGATGGCGCTCGGCATCGGCCCGGGCGACGAAGTCGTGCTGCCGACCTACAGCTTCTTCGCCACGGCCGGCGTCGTCGCACGCGTCGGCGCGCGGCCGGTGTTCGTCGACGTCGAGCCGACCTGGCTGTGCCTCGACCCGCAGAAGCTCGAAGACGCACTGAAGAAGTGCCGCCGGCCGAAGGCGGTGATGGCGGTGCACCTGTTCGGCGCATCGTTCGACGTCGAGTCGATCCTCGCCATCTGCCGCAAGTTCTCGGTGCCGCTCATCGAGGACGCCGCGCAGGCGATCGGCACGAAGCGCAAGGGCCGCATGTCCGGCGGCGACGGCCTGTGCGCCGGCTGGTCGACCTTCCCGACCAAGAACATGGGCGGCATCGGCGACGGGGGCTTCCTGACCACCAACGACGACCAGTTCGCCGCGACCTGCAAGCTGCTGCGCAACCACGGCCAGGCCGAGCTCTACAAGCACAACCTCGTCGGCGGCAACTTCCGCATGGACGCGATCCAGGCCACGGCGCTGCGCGTGCGCCTGAAGGACATGGAGAAGGTCACCGCGACCCGCCGCGACAACGCCGCGCGCTACCGCCAGCTGTTCGCCGACGCGAAGCTGCTCGACTGGGCGAAGCTGCCGACCGACCAGGATCGCCACGCCTACCACCAGTTCGTGATGCGCGTGCCCGCCGCCCGGCGCGACGCCGCGATCACGCACCTGCGCGCGCAGGGCATCGGCTGCGCCGTCTACTACCCGATCCCGTTCCACCGCCAGCCGTGCTTCGCCTACCTCGGCGCCGACGCCAAGGACTTCCCGGTGGCCGAACAGGCCGCGGCGGAAGCGCTGGCGCTGCCGATCTTCCAGGGCCTCACCGAGGCCGAGCAGATCGACGTGGTCGGCGCGCTGGCGAAGTTCGTGCGCTGATCAGAGCACGATCCACAACGCCGGTGCACTGAGCACCGGCACGCCGCTCGGCTGCCACACGACACCCTGCAGGCACAGCACGGTGCCGAGCACCGCGGGATCCGGCGGGATCGTCGCCTGGACCGGCAGGCCGGCGGCATCGCAGAGGCCGAGCGCCGCGACCAGCGGCGTGGTCACCGTGTCGACGAACACGTTGCCGACCTGGAACGGGAGCGGCGCACCGAGCAGGTTGCCGAGCACCACCATGCCGGGGCGCTGGGTGTTGGACTTCATGCGCGCGGTCGCGGTGCTGGCGAGCAGCGCTGGCGACGACGTCAGCGTCGGCACGTCGTCGGCGAGCAGGTAGCCGCCGCTGGCGGCGACGCCGGGCGCCCCGTTCGCCGGCAGCAGCCCGATGCGCGCCGCGTCGAACTGCAGCGGACACAGCAGCGCATCGATCGCCGGCACCGGCAGCGTCGGCGCACCGGTGACCGCGATCGTGGTCGAGCCATCACTGGCGATGCGCACCGAGCTGTCGAAGCAGCGCAGCGCTGGTTGCGCGCTGCCCGACAGGAACGTGCGGACGACGTCGAGCATCGAACGGTTGACCACCGCACCGACGCCCGCCGTCGCCACGACGATGCACTCGGACAGCGTCAGGCACGCCCAATCCGCCTGCAGCCCCGGCGCACCGGCGAACACGCAATGGCGCGCGTGCACACTGCCCGCGTATTGGATGTCGACGGCGCTGCGCCCGCCGGTGGCGACGACGTTGAGGCCTTCGAGCAGCACGGGCGCTCCGGCGTTGACGATGCGCACACCGCCCAGCGAGCCGGCACCGATCGTCGCGCCGCGACCGACCAGCACGAACTCGTCGCCGGGCGGCAGTCCGTTCACGGTGATCGCATAGGTAGCGCCGGGCGGCGCCTGGATCGAGCCGGCGGGCCCGCTCCACTCGAGCACGATGCGCAACGGTTTGCCGGTCGTGAACCCGGGGTAGGTGCCGGGCCGCACGATCAGGACCGAGCCCGATGGCACCGCCGCGACCGCGGCCGCGAGGTCGACGTAGTTCGGACTGGCACCGCCGACGGTGAACACCGGCCGCTGCGCCGCGAGTGCGGTGGCGAACAAGGCGACCGCGGAAACGAACCGGCGGGACGACTGCGGCATGGCGTGGGCTCCTCGAAGTCGGCAACCCTAAACATCCGCCCATGCGGGACGGCTCAATCTTTCGCGAAGGTTCGTGCGAGCGACGTGCCGAGCGCGCCCCGCGGTCGGTCAGCGTATGTGCTTGTAGGAACCGCCGGTGACCGCGGCGAGGCGCTTCAGCAGGTCGGAGTCGATGCCGAGCCCGATGCAGTGCACCACCACCTGGCGCGTGCGGTTCATGCGCTGCACCTCGTCGATGATGTCGTCGGGATTGCGCAGGCGACCTTCCGTCGGCTGGCCATCGGTCAGCAGGTAGATGGTGTCGACCAGCGGGTCGTTCAGCGCCTTCTCGAGCGCATCGAAGATGTTGGTGCCGGAGCCGAGGGCGAGCTTCTGGGCCGTCTTCAGCACCTTCTCACGCGTCTCGTCGTCCAGCTTGCGCAGGTCGTCGAACAGCGGCTGGATGTTGCTGTCGTAGGCGATCAGGTTCAGCGAGGTGTCCTTCGGCAGCGCCTGCACGACGCGCACCAGCTGTTCCTTCGCCGCATCGAGGCGCGTGTACTTCTTGTCGGTGCCGATCTGCGCGTTCATCGAGCCGCTGTGGTCGACGACGAACGCGATGCGCGAGCTGACCACCGGGATGTCGTGGTAGCTGACCGTCTTGCCGCCCGCAGTGGTGCCGCCGCCCTTCACCGAGTCCGGGTGCGGCAGTGCGAAGCCCGTCTTGTGCTTGTTCCACCAGCTCTCCCAGTCGGCGCGCTTCCACATGCGCGTGCCGGTGTGCACGAACAGCGCGGTGTCGAGCTCCGCCGCCAGGCGGCCGTCCTCACGGCCGTAGCGGGCGATCAGCAACGGGATCGAGGTCACGTCGCGACAGCGCGCGAGGTAGCGGAACGCCAGCGAACGCAGCTCCCACTGCTTGTGCGACAGGCTCTGCTGCGCCGGCAGCACGCCGTTGTCGGCGCCGATCTCGAGCAGCAGCGACAGACCCAGCAGCCGGTGCTCGACGTCGTTCGCCGCGGCCATGCTGCCGAGGTCGAGCCGCCAGGTCGGATCCTTCGCCAGGATCTCGTGCAAGCCGACCGCCTGATCGAACGCCTTCTTCTTGCCCGCGCGCAGGTCGCTGCGCAGCCGATCCACCAGCGGCCGCACCGCTTCGGTCGGCGCCGCCAGCAGCAGCAGCTTGGCCACTTCGCGCGCGCCGGCGCGCTCGTCGTCGAGGCCCTTGGTCAGCAGCCACTGCACCAGCGCCGGATCCTCGGCCACGGCGGGCGCCGCCTCGCGCACCGCCTTGCGCACGATCTCGACCGGCTGGCTGCCGAGCTTGATCAGCAGTGGATACAGGTCGTTGTCGCGAACGCGCACGATGCCGCCGATCAGGTCCGCGGCGACCTGGGCTTTTGGGTCATCGACGATGCGTTCGAGCACGTCGATCGCGAGCTCCTTCGCGCGCCCGTGCTTGCCGATCGCCAGCTGCTTCCACGCCAGCGCCGCCAGTTCGATCTCGCCCTCGCGCACCAGCTTGATGCGCGCGGCATCGACGGCGCTCTCGTGCTGCACGTTGTCCATGCGGCGCAGCAGGCGCACGCGCGCGGTCAACACGCCGTCGCCGAGCAGCTCGAGCAGTTCGCGGTGCGCCGGCTCACCACCGCCGTCGACGAGGCCCGCCAACGCCGCCTCGCGCACCGCCGGCTTCACCGCCTCGTTCTTCGGCTTCACCAGCTCGACCAACGCGCCGATCGCGCGCCCGCCGCTCTTCGCCGCCGCCAGGCCGGCCGCGTTGCGCACCATCGGCGGCACGCCCTCGCGCTGCAGCACCTCCAGCAGCGCATCGACCAGCTGCGGCCGCACGTGCCGGCCGATCGCTTCGCAGACGACGGCGGCGAACTGCGTGTTGCCGGCCGCCGCGAGCTGCTGCTGCAGGAAGGCGGTGACGTCGGCGTGCTCGAGGTCCCCGAGCCACAGCATCGCGCGCCGCTTCTGCGCGACCTTCTGCGCGTCGTCTTTCACCGCCTCGTAGTCGGCGATCGCGCGCGCGACCTTGGTGGCGACATCGGTCGCGGCAGCTTCCTCGGCTTGGGCCATGGCCGGCGCGAGCAGCGCGGTGCAGGCCAGCAGGAACGGGAAGGTGTGGCGGTTCACGAAGGGCTCGGACGGGGTGGACCTTTGTACCGTCGGCGAGCGATCGACCAAGCCCCCGCTGCGCGGCGCGGTGGATTGGCGGGCGATGCCGGACCTGCAGACCGTGCCGTTCGTGCCGGTGTTCCGGACCGATCGCCCGTTCGTCTACCTGATCCGCGACGTGCGCAGCGGGGCGATCCTGTTCCTGGGTCGCATGCTCGATCCGCGCACCTGACGCGCGCGGAG
>CAMAUH010000248.1 GCA_945861365.1 Candidatus Kuenenia stuttgartensis | reverse complement strand
TGGACTGATCGTCGGAGCCCCGGCCCAGGTGCAACAAGCGCGGCGGTTAGCGTGTCCGGATGCGCATCCCCGCTGTACGTGCCGCCGAGACTGCCTGCGGGTTCCTGGTCCTGTTCGCCCTCGCCGCCGGCATGGCCTCGGCACAGGCGACGCCGAGCGAGCCGGCCCCGCGTCGCGCGGTGCTGGTCTCGGGTGCCAGTTCCGGCATCGGTCGCAAGACCACCGAGTTGCTCGCGGCATCCGGCTTCTTCGTCTATGCCGGTGCGCGCAAGGACGAGGACCTCGCGGCGCTCGGGCGCATCGCGAACGTGCAGGCGATCCGGCTCGACGTGACGAAGCAGGAGCACATCGATGCCGCGGTGAAGGTCGTGCAGGAAGGTGGCCGTGGTCTCTACGGGCTCGTCAACAACGCCGGCGTCGCCGTGCTGGCGCCGTTGGTCGAAGTGCGCGACCAGGATTTCGTCGACCAGTTCACCGTCAACGTCTTCGGCCCGTACCGGCTCACCAAGGCGTTCGCCCCGCTGCTGATCGCCAGCAAGGGCCGCGTGCTGACCACCGGCTCGATCTCCGGTGTGGTGACCTGGGCGATGGGCGGTCCGTACACGATGAGCAAGCACGCGATCGAGGCCTTCAACGACGTGCTGGCCCAGGAGCTGCAACCGTTCGGCGTGCGCGTCGGCGTCATCGAGCCGGGCAACTACCGCACGGAGATCATGGTCGGCATGCGCGAACGGCTGCTGGCGGGCGGCTACGCGGGCGAGGGTTCGCTGTACCAGCGTCAGCTCGACCGGTTGTTGGCGCAGCCGACCGATCGCGCGCAGTACAAGGAACCCGACGAGGTCGCGGCGGCGTTCCTGCGTGCGCTGACCGATGAGGCGCCGAAGCTGCGTTCGATGGTGGTGCCGAACCAGCGCGAGGCGGAGATGACGATCCGCGCGGCGCTGGCGCGCGTCGTGCAGATGAACGCCGGGCAGCCGTTCACCTACGACCGTGACGCGCTGGTCAAGATGCTCGACGAAGCGCTCGCCGCGAAGTGATCGTGCTGCCGCCGCCAGGCGTCAGTGATCCTGCTCGGGTTCGGATGACACCGACGGTCTGCCGTGCGCGTCGATGGTGACGTGCACCACGTTCGGATTGCAGCAGACCGGGCAATCCTCGACGTAGTCCTGCCGCGAACCCGCCGAGACGTCGATCGGGATCTCGATCGCCTCACCGCAGGAATCACAGACGTAGCTGGCGTGCTGTTGCATGGTTCGCTCCGGAGGAGTGGGTGCAGTCCGGTGGCCAGACGGCGCATCGGCGCGCACGGTGCCGCCTGCATCATGCGGCGATGTCAGTTCTACGCGCCGCGTTTCGCTACTTCGCCGTGGTCTTCGCGGTCGGCTTCGTGCTCGGCGCGATCCGCGTCACGCTGATCGTGCCGCGGCTCGGCGAACGTGGCGCCGAGCTGCTCGAGCTGCCGTTCATGGTCGCGGTCATCGTGCTGGTTGCACGTGGCGTGGCCCGGCGGACCGCGGCGTTCTCCGCTGCCCGCCAGCTGGCGGTCGGCGGCATCGCCTTGCTGCTGATGCTGGCGGCCGAGATCGGCCTCGGCATGGTCTCGACCGGGCGCTCGCCGAGCGAGGTCGTGCTGTCGCACGACCCGGTCTCGGGAGCCTTCTACTACGCGGCGCTGCTGGCGTTCGCGTTGTTGCCTTGGTGGTGGTCGCGGCGACTCACTGCACGGTGATCGAGAAGTAGTCCGTCAGCGTGAAGATCGTCGGGTTGACGCAGCCGCCGGCGCCGAAGAAGTCCATGCCCTGCGTGTAGATCGTCGCGCCGCTCAGCGCCGGGTTGTTCGGGATCGACAACGTGCTGACCGCACCGGTGACGAGCAGGTCGCCGGTCTGGCCGAGCACGCACGAGCAGCCCGGGAACACCGGCAAGCCGATCTGCGTCAAGCCATAGATCACCAGCGGGAACACGGTGGCGTTCAGCACCGTGGTGCGCACGTCGGTGCCGATCTCGCCGTTGCCGCTGACCTTGATGTCCGCGGGGGTGGTGCCGCAGCTGGCGGGGATGCGATTGATCGTGCTGGGCTTGGCGACGTAGCGCAGCCCGCGGAACGCGGTGTTGACGCCGGAGGTTGCGAGCGACGTGACGACCGAGCTCGCGCCGGTGTCCGTGACCGTGATGAGTTGCGTGGCATCAGCGCCGGACGTGGTCGTGTTCGCCGTTGCCCACAGCGTCGCCACGCCGTTGCGCACGAACCCGGTGAGACCGCGTGCCCCGGCGAACTGGTTGTTCGGCAAGTTCAGCGTGAAGCGGTAGGCGCGGGTCCACAGACCACCGGTCAGCGTCCACTTGCTGATGCCACTGATCGTCGAGTTGGGCGCATTGTCGTCAGCGACGTAGACGGTATTGGGATCCGCCCAGAAGAAGTCGTAGGCCGAGCCAGCGGTGGTGCCGCCGCCGGCCGGGAAGCCGGGCAGCAGCGTGATGGGCTGCGAGCCGGTCGTCGGCAGTCCCGTGCCGACCGTGCACACGCCGAGGTAGACGGTCGAGGCACTCGTCGTGAACAGCTGGCTGTCATAGATGCCAGCCACGCGGCAGTTCGACGGCGCGCCCGCGTTCAGCAGCAGGCTGGTGGTGGCGCCGACGTTGGCGACGAACCGCATGCCGGCCGTGGCGGTGGTGCCGGTGCCAGACATCCAGAAGCGATTACCGTCGTCGCTGACCACCGAGCGTGGGTTGCCTGCGATCGCCGAGGTGCCGTCGTAGGCGTCGGTGATCGCCGTCGTGGTGTCGATGTTGCCACCGAGGTCGATCCTGGCGATGACGCGGTTGATCGTGGCGGCCGTCACACTACCGACGCTGGCAGTGCCTACCGGAGCGTCGTAGCCGGCCATCAGCAGGTAGATGCCGTTCGTCGAGACGTTCAAGTACGCCTCCGAAGTGGCATTGCCGCGCACGGTGATGGCGCGGTTGCTGCCGCTGGCAGCGGTCGGCAGGGCGAGCGTCTGTACCAGGGTGCCGGCGGGCGTGTACTCGTCGAGGAAGACGGGCACCGTGTTGGCCGACAGGGCCGCCGTGCCGTCGCCGACGCGAACGAGCACGAGATTGCCGACGGAGAAGGGGGACTGGGCGAGGCCCGCGGGAGCGAGTGCGGTCGCGAGAGCGAGCGAGAGGATGGACGTGTTGATGTTCATGGTGGAGGGTTCGCGGCGGGCTGTGCCGATCGAACGACTGCCACCATCGCGACGCTCGTGCGGCTGCGGTGAGGGGCGCGTGAATCCGCTGCGAAGCTGCGCGCGCGGGTGCGACGAGGGGCGGACGGCGAGGGCAGAGCCTCGACCGGCATCCGCGCATTCCGCGCGCGTCGACGGTTGGGTGTCGAGGTCGGGGCTCAGCCCGTGCCGTCCGAGTTGCCATCGAACTCGGCCTCGGCGATGGCTCGGCCAAAGCGACAACAAGAGTCGGTGCTCGCCTGGTTGGAACCGGACCGCAGCCGCAGCGCTGCGGACACGGTCATTGCCAGCGCCGCACGATTCCCTGTGCGCCGGCGGTCGTGCATGATCGATGGGAACCAATCAGGAGTCGCTCGATGCCATCGCTTCGCACGCATGCCTTGTTCCTCTTCGTCCCGGTCCTCGCCGGTTGCGCCACCTCGAGCCAACTGGTGGAAGACAGCTTGACCGCGCCGGCGGCCATCGCTGCGGTCGGCCTCGGTCAGGTGCGATTCGACTACTCGCAGTGGACCAACAAGGACGACAAGGAAGTCGCCACCGCCAAGCAGAACGAGGCCGCCTGGGCGAAGGCTCTCGGCGACGCTTTCCTGGCGCGCGCCAACAAGCGCGGGCTCGGCGGTGTCGACAACCGCACCAAGGTCGACATCACCATCGTCGACCTCGAGCCGGGGAGTCGCGCGGCGCGCTACTTCGTCGGCTTCGGTGCCGGCTCCGGCGTCATCACGGCGAAGGTCGATGCCGAGGGCCACGGCACCTTCCGCATGAACGGCAAGATCACCGGCGGTGCCTGGGGCGGCAACTTCGTCAACGTGATGGAGGAACTCGGCCAGTCGATCGCCGACCACTTCGCCGAGCGCGCCGGCAAGTGATCGTGGTGGGGTGATCGGCGAGACCGTGGCGACGAGCTTCGGTATGCGCCCTGCGCATCTCGCGGCGGGGGCGAGGAAGTCGTTGCCAACCCGCGCGTCGTCGCTACACTCCCGCGCCCACTACCCCGTGGTGTAATCGGTAGCACAGCAGGTTTTGGTCCTGTTGGTTCCTGGTTCGAGTCCAGGCGGGGTAACCAGTGCACTGGGCCTGCGCAGTGCGGTTGGTTGGTGGGTCGCAGTGCGACTGTCGCAGTGCGACGACTGCAGTGTGATGACTGGGCCGAGATCGGACCGAAGTTCTTTTCCGACAACGATTTACTGCCCCGTGGTGTAACGGTAGCACAACAGGTTCTGGTCCTGTTTGTCAAGGTTCAAATCCTTGCGGGGTAACCACATGCGCGAGCTCGTCCTGCGGAAGCAGGGCGAGCTCGCTGCGTTTCCGGCTCGCTTTGGCTCGTCAGGGGCGGTGCGGTCAGAGGCCGTCGCTGGCGCGCTGCAGGAATCGGTCGGTCATGCCGGCGATGTAGTCGCAGATCGTGCGTTCCGGCCCATCCGTGTCGATGCGACGGCGGGCGCCTTCGGGCAGTTGCAGCGGGTCTGCCAACAGCGCCGCGAACAGGCGGTGGATGCGCGCGGCGCCTTCGTTCATGACGGTCAGGACCCGTTCGGCGCGGTAGTACCGCAACCGTAGGAACTCGAGCAGCTCCTGCGCCATCACGGTGTGGGGGCCGCTGTGTTGGACCCGCGGTGGCGTCTTCGCGGCGGCGGTCGACGCCAGCGCCGCGTCCGTGGTCTCCACCAGATCGTGGATCAGCAGCGACGCGACTTCGCTGACGATGCGTTGCCGGTTGCTGCTGTCGGCGCTGGTGGCGGCCAGTTGCCAGAGCCGCAGTTCCCCGGCCTCTGCCTCGGTGAACAGGCCAGCCCGCAGGCCGTCGTCCAGATCGTGGCTGAGGTAGGCGATCTTGTCGCACAGGTCGACCAGGTGCGCTTCCAGCGGCACCTCGGCCTTCGGCAGCAGGTCCGAGCTCAGCGGGAACCCCGCCGGGATGCGTCCCTTCAGCAGGCTGCGCCGCACCGCCAGCGTCAGGTTCAGGCCGTGGCCATGGCCGTAGCGGTCCTCGAGGTAGTCGACGATGCGAGCGCCCTGCGCGTTGTGGCGGAAGCCGCCGTGACCATGCATCGCCTGGTCGAGCGCTTCTTCGCCGACGTGGCCGAAGGGTGGGTGGCCCAGATCGTGGGCCAGGGCGATCGCTTCGGCGAGGTCGTCGTTGCAGCGCAGCGCCCGCGCGACGCTGCGCGACATCTGCGAGACTTCGAGGGAATGCGTCATCCGGCTGCGGAAGTGATCGCCCTCGAAGGCCGCCATGACCTGGGTCTTGTGCTGCAGCCGCCGGAACGCGGTCGCGTGCAGGATGCGGTCGCGGTCGCGCTGGAACACCGTGCGCAGCGGATCTTCGGCCTCTGGTATCCGGCGGCCGCCGGAGTTGCGGCTCGCTAGCGCAGCGGGTCGCAGCCAGCGCAGTTCGCGATCTTCGTGGTCTTCGCGGCGCAGCCAAACCATGGCAACCTCAGAGGCTGAGGAACAATTGGCTTCTCCGGCTCTGACGAAATCGCGAAGGCGGCGACCGCGAGACCGAGGGCTTCTGCCGGGATCTCAGTCGGCCCTGCAGAAAAAGGGAACGCCCGACAGGACGAGCCTGTCGGGCGTGACTGGTACCCCCTAGGGGATTTGAACCCCTGTCGCATGACTGAGAATCACGAATCCTAGGCCGCTAGACGAAGGGGGCACGCAGAAGGGCGAGGTTTGTAGGGACCGCGAGTGCCTGGGTCAAGAGCGGCTTTCTCGTCGGGCGATCAAGGAATGTTCGCGGGCGGCTCTCGTTCTGCTCCGGCCCAGACGTATCAACTTTGTTCCGCGCTTCCGCCGCGTTTCACGTTGCCGCGAGAAACCCTCCATGCACATGACCGTCGCTCCGTTCCTTTCCTTGTTGCTGTTGGCACCGGCGATCGATGGCTGGCTTGGCATCTACCTCGACAACGAGGCCGTCCAGGCGGTGATCGGCGAAGTGATCCCGGAATCGCCGGCCGCTCGCGCCGGGCTGCGTGCCGGCGATGTCCTGCTGGCGGTCGGTGATCTGGCGACCGGGACCCGCGAGAGCTTCATCGCGGCCGTCCGCGCGGCCAAGCCGGGCGAGTCGATCGCGATCCGGCTGCGGCGGGACGGGCAGGAGCAAGTGATCAAGGTTGCGCTGGGCAACCGCCCGGAGCCGGCGGTCGCTCCCGCGAGCCAGGCGCCGCGGCCGAGCGGTCCAGGGCGGCCGACGCCGGCCGCGGAATCCGCGCTACCGGCAGCGGTTGGCCGCGGCTTCCTCGGCATCAGCGTGCAGGAAACCGAAGGCGACGGGGGCGTGCTGATCGACCGCGTGCTGCCGGACGGTCCGGCGGCGGCGGCCAAGCTGCTGGCCGGCGAGCGCATCGTGATGGTCGATGG
>CAMAUH010000247.1 GCA_945861365.1 Candidatus Kuenenia stuttgartensis | reverse complement strand
CAGGTGCTCGGCCTGTCGTGCGACAGCGAGTTCGTGCACCTCGCCTGGCGCCAGCAGCACCCGGACCTGAAGGACCTGCCGTTCCCGATGCTCGCCGATCGCAGGCGCGAGCTGTGCCAGGCGCTCGGCATCCTGCACGAGCAGGAAGGGCTGCCGCTGCGTGCGACGTTCCTCGTCGATCCGCAGGGCGTGATCCGCTTCGCCTCGGCGCACGACCTCGACGTCGGCCGCAACGTCGACGAAGTGCTGCGCACGCTCGCGGCGCTGCAGACCGGCGGCATGACGCCGTGCAACTGGCGACCCGGCCAGAAGACGCTGGAGGCGAAGTGATGGCTGGGCGGTAGGCGCCGCCGTGCGTGAACGGCGCGTCGCCGTCGCCGGTATGACTGCATCGCTCACCCGCGCCGCGGCCCGGATCGCGGCCAGGTGTGCACCGCTGCTTGACCCTGTTGGAGACCGAACATGAAGAACACCCCGAGTCGACTTCCCGAGAAGGCCCGCAAGCAGATCAGCGAGGCGCTGTGCGCCGTGCTGACCGATGGCCTGGACCTCTACACGCAACCGAAGGTCGCGCACTGGAACATCAAGGGTGCGCACTTCGCCGCGCTGCATCCGCTGTTCGACCAGTTCGCCACCGACCAGGCGGCGAACAACGACGAGGTCGCGGAACGCGTGCGCACGCTCGGCTTCCTCGCCGTCGGCACCGCGCGCCACGTCGCCAAGAAGTCGCGGCTGCCCGACTACCCGCAGAACGTCACCGCGGATCTCGACCACGTGGCGCTGCTCGCCGAGCGCATCGGCAGGCATCTCGATGGCCTGCGCGGTGCGCGTGAGGTCGCGAAGAAGCACGACGACGAGGACACGTTCGACCTGTTGACCGGCATGGTCGAGCAGTTCGAGAAGCACGCGTGGTTCCTGCACGCGACCCTCGGCAACTGAACGCGGCGTCGCGGCGCGTCAGGGCACGGCGGCGAACCCGAGCAGCAGCAGCACGGTGCCCACCAGCGCGACCACCAGGCCCGTGCGCCGCTTCTTCTTCAGGTAGAAGAGCAGCCACAGCCCGGTCATCGACAGGAACGTCAGCGCGACCGCGCTCGCGTCGATGACGAAGGACCAGATGGGCCCGCAGTCGCGCCCCTTGTGCAGGTCGTCGAGCAGCGCCATCACCGGCCGCCGCGACTCCTCGAGCTGGTAGCTGCCGTCACCGCGTTCGATCGTCGCGTCGGCCGAATAGGCGGGGCCCTTCCACACGACGAGGCACTGCGCGTCGTCGATCGCGAACTCGGACACCTTGCCCTTCAGGCCGTGCCGCTCGCGCAGCGTCTCGGCGACCGCGAGCTTGTCGACCGTGGCGCCGAGCAGCGCCTTGTCGAGCGCGCCGGTCAGCGAACGCACCGCGGGTTCGCCGCTCTCGAACCACTCGGCGTGGTTCAGCGTCAGCCCGGTCACCGCGAACAGCAGCGTCGCGCACAGCCCGAGCATCGAGCCGTAGATGTGCAGCCAGCGGATCCACTGCGGCAGCCGGCGGCCGCCCTTGCCCGGCTCGCTCACTTCGCAGCACTCCGCGCGACCTTGCCGAAGGTCAGCTTCGCCTTGTCGATCTCGGCGTTGCCGTCGAGTTCGAGCCTGGTCGCCTTCTTGGCCAGTTCGATCTCCTTGCGGATCAGCTGGTAGGTGCCGTGTTCGCGCGCGGCCTCGATGCAGACGAAGTAGGTGCCGGGCACCAGTTGGCGCCCCTCGTCGTCCTTGCCGTCCCAGCTCAACGTGTAGCTGCCGGCCTTGCGTGTCGCCTGCGAGACCTGGTCGGCGAAGGCCGGCGTCTCGGTGTGCGCGCGGTTCCAGCGGCGCAGGTCGCGCAGCCAGCGCTTGTCCTCGATCCACAGGCACAGCGTGCGCGCGGGTGCGCCGGTGAGGTCCTCGATCCACACCGCGACGTACGGGCGCTTCCAGCCGCCGCGGCCGCGACCACCGGAGGTGTCGGGCGCCTTGATGTCGAACTCGATCTGCAGCGCGAAGCCGGCGGGCCAGGCCTTGTCGTCACCCGCCGCCGCCGTCGGCTTCGACTCCGGCGTCAGGTGCAGCGCCGTGAAGTTCGGGCTGCTGTGCACCTTGCCGTCCGCGGTCACCAGCACGCCATGCGCCTGGAACTGCTGCAGCAGCGGCAGTCCGGCCGGGCCCAGCACGCACAGGGTCGTCGCCAGCGCGTCGGCCGTCGCCACGTCCTTCGCCACGACGCTGGCACCGAGCACGCCGTCGCTGGGCTTGCCGGTGCGGGGATCGAGGATGTGCGAGTGGTGTTCGCCACCGATGTCGAAGCCGCGCGCGTAGCTGCCGCTGCTGGCCAGGGCGAGGTTCTGCAGGTCGACGGTGCCGAGTGGCGTGCCGTTCTCGCTCGGGTGGCGCGGGTCGATCAGCTGGAACGTGCTCTTGCGCGCGCTCCACGCGTCACCGCCGATCTGGAAGCTGACCAGCTTCACACCGGGCACCTTCGCAGCGGCCGCGGCAGCGCGGTCGACGATGTAGCCCTTGGCGATGCCATCGAGCGCCAGCGGCCCGTCGACGCGCAGTCCATCGCCGCACAGGTCCCAGTGCGGGGTCTTCAGCCTGGCGACGGCCGTCGTCAGTTCCTGTTCGGCAGGGGCCTTGCCGGCGGCCGCGGCTGCGGTCCACAGCTCCGTCAGCGGCGCGATGCCCGGCTCGAAGGCGCCTTGGGTCGCGGCGCGCATGCGCGTCGCCCGTTCGACCACTGTCGCGAGGTCGGCGGAGACCTTCGTGTAGGTGGGGCCCGGGACCAGCCGCGAAACCTCGGAGTCCTTGCGCCAGGTGCTCAGCACGCAGTCGAGTCGCGCCACCTCGGCGAACACCGCGGCTTCGGCCTGCTCGGCCGTGGCGATGTCCTTCGCCTCGACCAGCAGCACGGCGCTGGTGCCGAGCACGTTCTCGCGCGCGAATCGGTGGGGAGATTGCGCCACCACGGGCAGCGCGAGCAGCAGCGCGAACGGAACGGCGGAGGGGGTCTGCACGGGAGGCGACGCAGCAGAGCGGCGCGGCATGGGCCCCGGTAGGGGCTGGGCCGCGGTGTCGTCGGTTTCGACACAGTCGTTACCCGGCGCGGTCGTGCGCCGGTTCGGCAGGGAGCCTGCCTGCAACCGAACTCCCGTTGGCGCCGCCCACTGCCGATAGGGGGAAACCCCGATGACTCTCGCCAAGCTCGTCCGGTCCATCTTCGCCGTTGTCGCTGTTGCGGCATGGCTCCCTGCGCAGGAATGCGTACTGCCGGGATTGCGTGCGGCCCATGCGCGCACCGTGCCCGGTTCCGACGCATGGTTCGCGACCGGCTTCGAAGTCGTCGAGGCCGAGCTGATGATCGATCTGCGGCTCGCGCAGGCCACGGCGACGGCGCTGCACGAGGCAGCCGAGAGTTCGTCGCGACCAGGGGCGGCTCCGGCCGCGGCGGCGATGGTCGCCCTGGCGTGTGCGCGGCTCGAAGGACCGCAGGCGGCCCAGGTGTGGGCGGACCGCGCCGGCGCCATGCCGCCGAATACGTCCCCGCTGCTGCTCGTCTACTTCCATCTCGCCATGGCGCGCCTGCTGTGTGCGCAGGGCAACCACGCGAAGGAGCTGGACCATTCGATTCCAGGGCAGGGCTGCGCCGACCAGCTCGGTGACTACCCGCTGCGCATCCGCGCCGCGATGACGACGATGCAGGCGACGCCGCAGCGCAGCCTCGTCAACTACCGCAGGTTGATGCAGGAAGCGTTGCGCAGCGAGCAGGCAGCGGCGGTCGAACCGTTCCGGCTGTGGCTCGCGATCGAGGAGTTGCAACAGCGCCTCGGCGAGGATCGCCTCGTCGAAGCCGAGCAACTGGTCGACGAGATCGAACGCATGGCGGCGCGCGACGGCAATCGGCGCGCCGAAGGGTTGGCCGCCTCCTTCCGCGGCAATCTGCAGCGCCTCGATGGGGACCTCGACGCGACCCTCGTGAGCCTCGGCCGGGCGCGCGAGGCGTTCGAGCGGCTCGGCGACGTCAAGGAGGTCGCGGGCTGCATCGACATGATGGCCGTCATCGAGACCCAGCGCGGCAACTACGAGATCGCCAACGAACTGCTCGACGAGGCCGATGAGCAGGTGCGCGGCCGCGGGCTGGTCAAGACGGAGGAAGAGCTGCTGAAGACGCGCTTCCAGGTCGCGGTGCGCCAGCACGACGGCGATGCCGCGGCGGCGCTGGCGGCCGAGATCGATCGCCGGCAGGAGCTGCAGCGGGCCGACAACCAGCGGCTCGTCGAAGTGAAGGCGAGGCTCGCGAAGGCCGAACTGGAGCGGGCGGCCGCCGAGGGCCGCCTGGAAGCCGAACAGCGCGAGGCGACGCAGCGCACCATCGAGAACCGGGTGTGGGCTGGCGCCGGCGTCGCTCTGCTGTTGGCCCTGTTCGCGACGTTGCAGTGGGGCAGTCGCCATCGTCTGCAAGTCGCCAACCGCGCCTTGCGGCAGCAGGTGCGTGTGGTCGAGCGGGCCAAGGCAGAGCAGGCCAAGCTGCAACAGCGCATGCGCGAACTCGAGCGCGCCGAGAGCCTCGGCACGCTGGCGGCTGGCGTGGCGCACGACTTCAACAACCTGCTGACCTCGATCCTCGGCAATGCCGAGCTGCTGCAGCTCGAGCAGGGCAGCAGCGGCGGTGCTGTGCTGACGGCGGCGATCCGGGCCGCGGGGCAGCAGGCGGCCCGCCTGTGCCGGCAGCTGCAGGTCTATGCCGGCGGCGCGCCGATCGAACGCACACCATGCGACGTGGTGGCCGTGGCACGCGCAACGCTCGACGTGCTGCGTTCGGCGACCGAGGGTCGCGTCGCCATCGAACTCGATGCGGCGGCGGCGCACATCGGTGCGCTGGTCGATCGCGGCCAGATCGAACAGGTGCTGCTCAACCTCGTGGTCAACGCGCGCGACGCGAATGCGCGGCGCGTCACGATCGGCATCGGTCGCGCCGAGCAGGCCGCGGGCATCGCGGGCGCTGCCGCGGTCCTCACGGTCACCGACGATGGCGACGGCATGACCTCGGAGGTGCTGCGCCGCGTCTTCGATCCGTTCTTCACGACGCGGTTCCCAGGCCGCGGGCTCGGCCTAGCCGTGGTCTACGGCGCCGTGCGTCGCCATGGCGGCACCATCACGGTGCACAGCGAACCTGGCCGCGGCGCACGCTTCACGATCCATCTGCCACTGGCCGAAGTGGAGCCCGCCGCCCAGGAGCCCGTGGTCGTGTTGCCCGCGGTGCCGCCGCAGCCCACGTTCGCGTCGATGTGGGTCATCGACGACGAGCCCGCGGTCCGCGACATGCTGGTCCGCATGCTGCGCACGCTCGGTCACGAAGCGACCGCGACCGGCGATGGCGAGGCGTTCCTGCACGCGGTGTCGCGACTGCCGGCGCAGCAGCCGGTGCTCGCCTTCGTCGATCTGACGATGCCGGGCATGGAAGGTCCCGAGGTCGTGCGCTGCCTGCGCGAGTTGCGCGGCGACGCGCGCGTGGTGCTGATGACCGGGCACTCGCTCGACCAGCTCGAGCAGGTCGCCGCCGAACTGCAGCCGTCCGCGACGCTGAGCAAGCCGTTCCACGTCAGCGACGTGCAGCGCACCGTCGTGGATCTGGCCGCGCCGTCGGCAGCGGCTGCCGTCCCGGCCGCCGCGGTCTGAGCGCGCGCGTTGTGCGCGCCTTGCGACCTCGCCATCATCGGCCGCGATGACGACCATGCGCTGCGTCGTCGTGCGCGAGCACGGCGGGATCGACAAGCTGCGGCTCGAAGAGCGGCCGGTGCCGACGCCGAAGCCGGGCGAGGTGCGCCTCGCGATGCGCGCGGTCGGTCTCAACCACCTGGACACCTGGGTGCGCCGCGGCGTGCCGGGGCACACGTTCCCGCTGCCGCTGGTCGCCAGCAGCGACGGTGCTGGCGTCGTCGATGCGCTCGGTGCGGGCGTCACCACCGTCAAGGAAGGTGATGAGGTCGTCGTGCTGCCCGGCGTGTCGTGCGGCGCCTGCGAGCCTTGCCAGTCGGGCCTGGACCAGCTGTGCCGCAGCTACCACATCCTCGGCGAGAGCTGCGACGGCACCAGCGCACAGTTCGTCTGCGTGCCGGTCGCCAACGTCGCGCAGAAGCCGCGCGCGCTGTCGATGGCGGAGGCCGGTTCGATCAGCCTCGTGTTCCAGACCGCGTGGAACATGCTGGTGCGGCGCGCCGAGTTGCGCGCCGGCGAGACGGTGCTCGTGCACGCGGGACTGTCGGGCGTCGGCAGCGCGGCGGTGCAGATCGCCAGGCTGCTCGGCGCGCAGGTGATCGCGACCGCGGGTGGTGCCGCGAAGTGCGCGAAGGTGCAGGCGCTCGGCGCGCACCACGTGATCGACCACCAGGCCAAGGACTTCGTCGCCGAGGTGCGCGCGCTGACCGGCAAGGCCGGCGTGCAGGTGGTGTTCGAGCACGTCGGCCAGGCGACGTTCGACGGTTCGCTGAAGGTGCTCGCGCGCGGCGGTCGCGTCGTCACGTGCGGCGCCACGACCGGCGGCAACGTGCAGCTGTCGCTGCACGCGGTGTTCTTCAAGAGCCTGTCGATCCTC
>CAMAUH010000246.1 GCA_945861365.1 Candidatus Kuenenia stuttgartensis | reverse complement strand
GCATGAGTCGAGCTCCTGCGTGGTAGCGGACTACCACGATCTGCTAGGAACTGCTCCGGGCCGGTCGGCGCGGGTTGCCGCAACTTGCGGCTCGTCCGGTCTTTAAGTGGTGGGCGTTGCAGGAGTCGAACCTGCGACCCTCAGCTTGTCGAGCTGATGCTCTAGCCAACTGAGCTAAACGCCCGGGTCGAGGGCGAGGATCATGCCGACGTCCGCACCAGAAGCAAGAGTTTCCTTCACGCTACTTGCCTCACGCACGCACCCGTTGCCATCGCTCATGCGCCGAGCAATCGCACGGTGTGGTCGCGTGGTGGCTCCCGGTTGCGCTGCCGCCGAGCTACGTTTCTGCGCGCTCATGGAACCTTCGCCGACGCTCCCGCTGCAGACCCTGCTGCCATTGCCAGCCCGCGGCAGCAACGCGCGGGTTCGCGTCGGCAGCAGTGAACTGGTGCTCGAGCACGTGCGTGGGGGCTTCTCGCTGTTGTGGTCCGATGGGCGCGAGGCCCGCCGTCATGCGTTGGGACTGCCTGGGGATGGCGAGCTCGTGCTGCAACTCTGCTTGCCGCGGTTGCCGTTGTGCGTGGTCACGCGGGACGTGCTGACGATCGCGCCGCGCGGCCGACTGCGTGGTTACGTGCAGGTGCCGTTGGTGCCGACGTTGGTGTTCCGCGGCCGCTCCGGCGAAGCGCACACGCTGATCGAACTGCCGAGCCGCGAGCTCGCCGCCGAATGGGATGAAGCCAACGGCCACTCGTTCCGCGTCAGCTCCCCGTGGCATGTGCGCTTTCCGATGCGTTCGGGCGAGCCGCGGGTCGTGGTGCCGATGTGGTTGCACAACGTGAGCCCAGGAGTGCTGTCGCCAGCGTTCCTGCCGCTGCAGTTGCGCGACGCGGATCTGCACGAGTTGCGCGGCAGCATCGTGGCCAGGCCGCGTCGCCTGCAGTGGACCGGGGATCGCTTCACCGCCGTGGTGCGCTTCGCCGCCGTCGCGAGGGCCGTGTGATGGGGTTGCTGCGCGCGCTGCTGTGGGGTTGCTCGCTCGCTTTGGCGGCCAGCTGTGCGCGCGATGAGGGCAACGTGGAACTCGCCAGCGAACTGCGCGCGTTGCGCCTGCAGCTGCGCACGCAATCGCCGGCGGCGATCGACCACCAGGCCGTAGGTGCGGCGATGGCGCCGCTGCGCGAAGTGCTCGACGGACTGGCCAGTTCGCAGCGGGAGCTGCAGGGCAAGCAGTTGGCGTTGACGCAGGAGATGCAGCGCTGGTCGCAACTGCTGGTCGACTCGACTGCGGGTTCGCACGCGGAACAGGGCAAGGCGTTGGCGGCCCGGTTGCAGCAGCTGGAAGCCGCGCTGCAGCAACAAGGTGAACGGCACCGCGAAGTCGAGGCCCTGCTGCAGGGTGCACTCGATCGGACGACCGATCGGCTCGAGGCGTTCCTGAAGCAGATGGAGGGGCTGAAGCCGAGCGCTGCAGGTGGCGCTGGACGCGATAGCCAGCCGGCTTCGACGCCGCTGCCTGAACCGGTGACGGCACCGAAGGAAGCTGCTGGCCCGGCCGGTGGCGTCGTATCCGCCGAGCCGCGCAAGGCTGCGCTGTCGCCATGGCTGTGGTCGCTGCTGGCACTCGGCGCCACCGGCGTTTCGGTGTTGTGCTGGCGCGCGGCGGCGGGTGGTCACCGTGCGGCCAGCAGCCGCGCTGCCCATGGAGCAGCGGCGGAGCCAGAACCGGCGACCCAGGATCTGTGGGAAGCCGCAGCGTTGCTCGGCGAGGTGGTGGGGCGTTTGCGCGCGGCGGCCACGCCGGGGCAGCCGGTCGCGACGACGGAACCGGCGCTGCAAGACGAGCAGGTGACCGGGGGCGAGATCGACGATCTGTTCGTGCTCGATGACGAGCCCGTTCCGTTCGTCAAGGCCGGCCCGATTGCCGAGTCGGTGCCCGCCGCGCCAACGCGGATGACGCCGACGGCACCGCCAGCGCCGTCGGCGGCCGGACCACGCTACGAAATGCCGGCGTCGGTGACCTGCCGATTTCGCCCACGCGACCTGCTCGCCGCTTCGGCGGAACTGCTGCGCATCCTGGCCGCCGATCCGCGGGTGCTGCGCCGCCCGGAGCCGAAGCTGACCCCGCTCGGCAGCACGCTGGAAGTCTCGTTCGTGCCCATGCCTGGCCTGCCCCCTGGCGAACGCAGCCAGCTCGAGCAGCGCCTGCGCGACGCTGTCGCCTGAGCCGCGGCCAGCCACTCCGCGCTCGCGACGGAAGCACGGGCTCGCTATCTTGCCGGCCCCTTTTCGCAGCAACACGCAACGAGCCAGCCATGATCATCGGTGTCCCCAAGGAGATCAAAGCCCAAGAGAACCGCGTCGGAGCCGTCCCGGCGATGGTGCTCGACCTCGTCGGCGCCGGCCACACGGTGCTCGTCCAGAACACCGCCGGCCTCGGCGCTGGCGTCACGGACGAAGCCTACGTCAAGGTCGGCGCCAAGATGGTCGCCTCGGCGGCCGAGGTCTATGGCCAGGCCGACATGATCGTGAAGGTCAAGGAGCCGCTGCCGGCCGAGTACCCGCTGATCAAGAAGGGCCAGCTGCTGTTCACGTACTTCCACTTCGCCGCGGCGCGTGAGCTGACCGACGCGATGCTGAAGTCGGGTGCGAACTGCTTCGCCTACGAGACGCTGATCCACCGCGGCTCGCTGCCGCTGTTGACGCCGATGAGCGAAGTCGCCGGCCGCATGTCGGTGCAGGTCGGTGCGGTCTGCCTCGAGAAGCACTACGGCGGCCGCGGCATCCTGCTCGGCGGCGTGCCGGGTGTCGAACCGGCGAACGTGGTCATCCTCGGCGGTGGCGTGGTCGGCACCAACGCGGCGAAGATGGCGGCCGGCCTCGGCGCCGACGTTCGCCTGCTCGACATCGACCTCGATCGCCTGCGCTACCTCAGCGACGTGATGCCTGCCAACGTGACGCTGCTGCACAGCTCGCCGATCACGATCCGCGAGCAGATCCTGCACGCCGACCTCGTCATCGGCGCCGTGCTGGTGCAGGGCGCGCGCGCGCCGCGGCTGATCCGCCGCGAGGACCTGAAGACGATGAAGGAAGGTTCGGTCATCGTCGACGTCGCGGTCGACCAGGGTGGCTGCATCGAGACGTGCAAGCCGACCACGCACGCCGACCCGACCTACGTCGTCGATGGCGTCATGCACTACTGCGTCGCCAACATGCCCGGCGCCGTGCCGCGCACGTCGACGTTCGGCCTGACCAACGCGACCGGCCCGTGGGCGAAGAAGCTCGCCGGCATGGGTGCGGCGGCGGCGGCCAAGGATCCGGTGCTCGGCACCGCGGCGAACGTGCTCGCCGGCCACTGCACGCACCAGGGCGTCGCCGAAGCGTTCGGCATGACCTACCGCGCACCGGCCTCGGTGCTGTGATCGGAGCGGGCGGTGGTGGCGGCGTCGGCCTGATCGACGCGATCGTGCTCGGCATCGTCGAGGGACTGACCGAGTTCCTGCCAGTGTCGAGCACGGGCCACCTGATCATCGCCCAGCGCCTGCTCGGCTTGCAGGAAGGCCAGGACAGCAACGTCTTCGCCATCGGCATCCAGATGGGGGCCATCACCGCGATCCTGGTGCTCTACTGGCAGCGCCTGGTCGAGGCGCTGGGCACCGTGATGCAGCCGCGCCGGGCGCAGCCGAACCTGCTGTGGCAGATCGTGCTGGCGGCGTTCCCCGCGGCGCTGCTCGGCCTCCTTGCCGACGATTGGATCGATGCGCACCTGTTCTCGACCGGCGTCGTCGCGTCGACCATGGTGGTCGGTGGCGTGCTGTTGCTGTGGCTCGAGCGATGGCAGCGCGGCAGTCGTTCCGCGCCGGTCGAACTGAGCGGCATGAGCTATCGCACCGCCGTGCTGGTCGGCCTGTTCCAGTGCCTGGCACTGATCCCCGGCACCAGCCGTTCGGCCGCGACGATCGGCGGGGCACTGCTGCTCGGGCTGTCGCGCACGGCCGCGGCGGAGTTCTCGTTCCTCGTCGGCCTGCCGATCCTGTACGGAGCCTCGCTCTACAAGCTGGCCAAGCATCGCGAGGCGTTGGCTGGCGATGCGCTGCTGCCGTTCCTGGTGGGCACGGTAGTGGCCTTCCTCAGCGCGCTGGTGGTGGTGCGACCCTTCGTCGCCTTCCTGCGGCGCAGTACGTTCGCGCCGTTCGCGTGGTACCGCATCGTCGGCGGCGCCTTGCTGGCCACCGCGATCGCTGCGGGGCTGCTCAGCTAGCGCCGGCCGGTCAGGGGCGGCGGTAGCCGAGCTGGCGCACGATCAGCAACACCTCGCTCCAGCTGGGGAACGGGCGGCCGTGCTCCTTCTTGAAGCGATCGATCGCGGCGATGAACTCCAGCGCTTCGGCGTCGACCTCCGCCATCGCCGGTGACGAACGCTCCGGTTCGTCCACGTCCTCGAGGACCGGTTTCTGGCGCGCGGGGGCGCGGCGCTTCGCCGGTGCGGCGACCGGGGCTTGCTTGCTGCGCGGCTTCTTCTTGGTCGTGGTGGCCATGGGCCACCTCATCGACCCGGGTCGAACAGCGCCTTGATCGCTGCATCGAACGGCGCGTGCAGCAGGCCGCGGTCGGTGACGAAGGCGCTGACCAGGCGGGCCGGCGTCACGTCGAATGCCGGATTGCGCGCGGTGATGCCGACGGCGGCCACGGCGACACCGGCCAGCTCCGTGACCTCGGTGCCAGCGCGTTCTTCGATCGGGATGGCGTCGCCGTTCGGCAGCCGCACATCGAACGTGGAGCCCGGAGCGGCGACGTAGAACGGCACCTTGTGCGCAGCGCACGCCAGCGCCAGCCCGTAGGTGCCGACCTTGTTGGCGAAGTCCCCGTTGGCGGCGATGCGGTCGGCGCCGACGACCACCATCTGCACGGCGCCGCGGGCGATCAGGCCCGGCCCGGCACTGTCGACGATGAGCTCGACCGGGATGCCGGCGGCGGCGAGTTCGAGCGCGGTCAGGCGGGCGCCCTGCAACAAAGGGCGCGTCTCGTCGGCCAGCACGCGAAAGCGCACGCCATCGCGATGCGCCGCGAACAGGATGGCCAATGCCGTGCCGTCGCCGACGGTCGCGAGGCGCCCGGTGTTGCAGTGGGTGAGCACGGTGCCGCCGGCGGGCACGAGCCCCTTGCCGCATTGGGCGATGCACGCGCTCATCGCCACCTCGTCGGCCGCGATGCGCTGCGCGATCGCGAACAGGCGCGCCAGCAGCGGCTCGTGGCGCACGGCTTCGATGCAGCGATCGAGGGCGCGCTGCAGGTTGACCGCGGTCGGCCGGGATGCCGCCAACCTCGCCGCGACACTGCGGACGACATCGAGGAACGCCATCGGGCCGGGCGCCAACGCGCGCACGCCGAGCAACAGGCCGAACGCGGCCGCGACACCGATCGCCGGCGCGCCTCGCACTCGCAGATGCACGATCGCCTCGATGACCGCATCCACGTCGCGCAGTTGCAGGACCACGCGCTCGTGCGGCAGCAGGGTCTGGTCGAGCATTTCGAGCCAACCATGCTCGTCACCACGCCACAGCAGGGTCGGCGGCAACTGCGAGGTGGGATTCGTCATCGCGATACCGGTCAGGCGCCGAGGCGACGCTGGATCTCGAGGTAGGTGGCGCGCGTCTTGTCGACGACTTCGGTCGGCAGCGTCGGCGGCGGGGGAGTCTTGTTCCAGCCGGTCGAGAGCAGCCAGTTGCGCAGGTACTGCTTGTCGAACGAGGTCGGCGTGCCACCCGGACGCACTTCGTTCGCCGGCCAGAAGCGGCTCGAGTCCGGCGTCAGGCACTCGTCGATCAGCAGCAGCTGGCCATCGCGCAAGCCGAACTCGAACTTGGTGTCCGCGATGACGATGCCGCGCTGGGCGGCGTAGTCGCGGCCCTTGCGATACAGGTTGAGGGCGGCATCGCGCGCGGCGTGGGCGACCTTGTCGCCGACCAGTTCGACGACGCGCGCGAACGAGATCGGCTCGTCGTGGCCGCTGGCGGCCTTCGTCGATGGCGTCAGGATCGGCGGTTCGAGCTGGCTCGCGTGCAGCAATCCAGCCGGCAGCTTGATGCCGCTCACGACCCCATCACGCTGGTAGTCGCTCCAGCCCGAGCCGGTCAGGTAACCGCGCACGACCCACTCGACCGGCAATGGCTGGCACTTCTTGCACCGCAGCGTGCGCCCGCGCAGCAGCGGCTTGCTGGCCGCCGGGATGTCGTCCCAGCTGTCGACATCGGTCGACAGCAGGTGGTTGGGAACGACGTCGGCGAGCAACTTGAACCAGAACGCCGAGGTCTCCGTCAGCACGCGCCCCTTGTCGGGGATGCCCTCGTGCATGACCACGTCGAAGGCGCTGACGCGATCGCTGGCGACCAGCAGCAGGTCCCCATGGTGTTCGAAGATCTCGCGGACCTTGCCGCGACCGAGACGCTTGCCGAACGGCAGGTCGATGCTGAGAACCGGTGCGTTCACGCCGCCGATCATGTCGATTCGGCGCAGGCCAGGGAAGCGCGCGACGGCGCGGTTCAGGTCTTCTTGCGCACGCCGAAGACGAAGTTCAGCTCGGGCGTGTTGTTGCTGCGCGTCTCGAC
>CAMAUH010000245.1 GCA_945861365.1 Candidatus Kuenenia stuttgartensis | reverse complement strand
AGGTCACGCTCGACAAGGTGTTCCTGCTGACCGGCAAGACGCGCGCGATGACGTTCCTCTGCACCGGCAAGGAACTGCTGGAGGCGCAGCACGCGACCGGCCAGGGGGCGATCCTGCTCGGTGCGCACCTCGGCAGCTACGAGGCGATGCGTGCCGGTGGCGACAACGATGAACTGCCGATCGAGATCCTCGGCTACTTCGCCAACGCACGCATGATCAACTCGCTGCTGGCGGGCCTCGATCCGCAGAAGGCGGCGCAGGTCATCCACCTCGGTGAGGACCAGATCGGGGCGATGGCGCGGGTGCGCGAGAGCCTCGCCGCCGGCCGCTTCGTCGCCACCATGGGCGATCGCGTCGGTCTGAACGATCGCGTCGTGATGGCGCGTTTCTTCGGCGAGGACGCGCCCTTCCCGGGTGGTCCGTTCTTGTTGGCGTCGGTGCTGCGCTGCCCGGTCTTCATGGTGTTCGGTCTCTACCGCGCGCCGAACCGCTACGAATTGCACTGCGAACGCTTTGCCGACCGCATCGACCTGCCGCGCAAGGATCGCGACAATGCACTGCACAACTGGGTGCAGCGCTACGCCGAACGCGTCGAGCACTTCGCCCGGTCGGCGCCGGAGAACTGGTTCAACTTCTTCGACTTCTGGGCGCCGCCGCAGCGCAGCACCCGCCAGGTCCGGCCGACAGCCGCCGCGGACGCCGCGACGAGGACGCCATGAGCCGCTTGAAACGACCCGACCACGCCGTCGCCACCGACTTCCCGATCGGCCTGCACCATTGCGACATGCTCGGCGTCGCCTGGCACGGCCGCTACTTCGAGTGGCTCGAGATGGCGCGCATGGAGCTGTTCAAGAGCCGCAACCTCGACATCCCCGAGATCCGCGCCTCCGGCAACCGCATGTACGTCGTCGACGCGCAGTGTCGCTACATGGCGCCGCTCAGCTATGGCGACGTCGCGCGCGTGAACGCGTGGTTCGTGACGGTGGCGCCGCTGATCAAGGTCGCCTACGACATCCACAACCCGGCCACCGGCCGCTGGTGCGCGCGCGCGATCACCGTGCTCGCGACGACCGACATCGACGGCAACCTGCTCCTGACGACGCCCGATGCACTGCTCGCCCGCCTGCCTGTTCGTTAGCTTCGCCCTGGCGTTGCCGCTCGGCGCGCAAGAGGGGAACGGCAAGCCCGCGGCAGCACCGCCGCCCGCCGTCGTCACGCAACAGCCAGCACCGCAGTTGCGCGCCCGGCCGGCCGACCAGAAGGCACTGTTCGCACTGTTCGCCAAGACGCCCGGCTTCGAGGCGAGCTACGAAGAGGAGAAGCAGCTGGCCCTGCTGGCGGTGCCGCTGAAGAGCTCGGGCCGCCTCGTGTTCATGCCGCCGGGCTACCTGGCGCGCATGGTCGAGGTGCCGGAGAAGTCGACGGTGCGCATCACGCCCGACGAGCTGCGCGTCGCCGATCGCGACGGTACCGAGGTCATCGACCTGAAGAAGAGCGACAAGCTGCGCGTGTTCGTCACGTCGCTGGTGCAGGTGTTCGCCGGCAACGAGGCCGTGCTGCAGAAGTCGTTCACCGTCGACTACACGTTCGATGCGAAGCACGAACGCGCGTGGACGCTGGTGTTGAAGCCGAAGCAGAAGCCGCTCGACCAGATGCTGAAGACGTTGTCGCTGCACGGCGAGGGCGAGGCGGTCACTCGCATCGAGGTCGAGGATCCGAATGGCGATCGCACGGTGACGCGCATCGTCAAGGCGGACGCGGCCCGGACGTTCACTGTCGAAGAGCAGAAGCGCTGGTTCGGGATCGAGCCGAAATGAACTCCCGCGAATGGCCGCGGCTGCTGGTCGGCGCCGTCGTGCTCGGGTTACTGGCGTGGTTCGTGACCGCCAACCTGCGGCTGACCACGGACATCACGCACTTCGTGCCCGGCGGCGCCGTCGATTCGAGCCTGGCGCTGGCGCGGCAGGTCGCGGTCGGCGAACTGAGCCGCACGATGGTCGTGCTGGTCGAGACGCGCGATGGCGACGAGGCGGCGGTGGTCAGCCGCGAGTTCGAGCAGCTGCTGCGCGACGATCCCATCGTCACCGCGGCGCTCGCGTCGCTGGAAGGGGGCCCGCAGCCCGGCTTCGAGGAGGCGCTGTGGCGCCTGTACGAACCGCGCCGCTTCGCGTTCGCCGCTGCCGATGCCGCCGCGGTGCGGGCGCGCCTCGACGACGCCGGCCTCGAGCGGGCCGTCGACCACCTGAAGCGCAAACTGGCGACGCCGATGGCGAGCATGCTGTCGCGCGTGGCGCCCGGGGATCCGCTGCTGGTCGTGCCGAGCCTGTTCGAGAGCCTGTCCGGCCGCGGCGACGCGCTCGGCCTCGTCGACGACCGCTACGTGACGACCGATGGCCGCGCCGCCGTGTTCTTCCTGACCACGTCGGCCAGCGCGTCGGACTCTGCCGTGCAGCGGCCGTTCCTCGAGCGTGTGCGTACGCACTTCGCGACCGTGAACGCGCGACACGGCGGCACGTTGGCGCTGCGGCTCGGCGGCACCAACCGCCACGCGATCGCCGCCGAGGACTCGATCAAGGCCGACATCGAACGGGTGTCGACGTGGTCGACGATCACGCTGCTGGTGACGTTCCTGCTGCTGTTCGCGTCGCTGCGCTTGCCGCTGTCGTGGGTGCCGGTGCTGGTCGCCGGGTTCTTCGCCGGCGCTGCCGCCTGCATCGTGGTGTTCGGCGCCGTGCACGGCATGACGATCGCGTTCGGCGCGTCGCTGATCGGCGTCAGCATCGACTACGCGGTGCACTTCTACTGCCATCAGGCGCTGGCGCCGGCGGCCACGCCGCGTGCGACGATGACGCGCATCCTGCCCGGCCTGATGCTCGGCTGCGCGACGACGGTGGTGGGCTTCCTGGTGCTGTTGGTGGCGACGTTCCCGGGCTTGCGCGAGATGGCGCTGTTCGCCGCGGTCGGGCTCGCTGCTTCGCTGCTGGCCGGCTGGTTGTTCCTGCCGGGCCTCGTCGGGCGCATCGGCAGCACCGCGACGTCGCGCTTCACCGTGCGCGTCATGGATCGCCTGACCGGGCTGCGCGGCCGCGCGCGGCTCGTCTACGTCGCGGTGCTCGGCACCGGCGTGGTGCTGTGCGCGGTCGGCTTGCCGCACGCGCGCTGGAACGACCGCATCTCGAGCCTGAACCGCCTCGATCCGGTGCTGAAGGCCGAGGACGACCTCGTCGTGCAGCGCGTCGCCAAGGTCGAACAGCGCCGGCTCGCGATCGTCGTCGGCGACGACGAGGAACGCGCGCTGCAGGGCAACGAACGCGTCGCCGCCGTGCTCACGCAGGCGCAGGCCGACGGTGTGCTGCAGGGCTTCCGCGGCGCCGCGGCGGCCTTGCCGAGTGCGCAGCGCCAGCGCGAAGTCGATGCCGCCATGCGCGCGGATGCGACGCTGTGGCCGCGGCTCGAACAGCAACTGCAGCGCGCCGGCTTCGTCAGCGAGCGCTTCCAGCCGTTCCGCGACGCGCTGGCAGCACCGGCACCGGCACCGCTGACCAGCGCCGACCTGCTCGCTACACCGCTCGCCGGCCTCGTGCGCTCGTTCCGCATGCCGCTCGCCGGCGGCCGCTGCGCGTGGCTGTCCTACCTGTCGGGCCTGCGCGACGAAGCGGCACTGCGCACGCGCCTCGCCGCGGTGCCCGGCGCGATGCTGCTCGACGTCGAGGGTGCCATGACCGACGCGTTCGCCGCCTACCGCGAACGCATGGCGACGCTGCTCGGCTGGGGCGTGTTCGCGGTGCTTGCGCTGGTGGTGGTGCGCTACCGCAAGCCGCGGCTGATCGCGCTGTCGGTGGTGCCGGCATTGCTCGGGGCGGGCACCACGGTGGCGCTGCTGGCGTTGTGCGGCATCGACCTGACGATGCTGTCGCTGGTGGCGCTGCTGATGGTCGTCAGCATGGGCGTCGACTACGGCATCTTCCTCGCCGAGGACGAACAGCATCCGGAGGCGCGCGGCGCCACGCAACTCGGCGTGCTGGTCGATGGCCTGACGACGATGCTGGGGTTCGGTCTGCTGGCGATCTCGGCGCAGCCGGCGTTGTTCGGCATCGGCATCACGGCCGGCCTCGGCGTCACCTGCTGCCTCGGCTTCGCGCTCGCGTTCGGCGCGCTGCTGGCGCCGGCGCGCACCCCCGCGATCTGACGGCGAGGCGACGCTGACGATTGACGGCGGCGCACGCGTTCGGTCTGGTGCGCAGGTCGTGAAGCACTTCCTCGTCCTCGCTGCCGTGCTGCTCGCCGCCTGCGCCGCCCCGCCGCGGCGCACCTTCACCGACGCCGACTATCCGGGCACGCTGCTCGCGCCGGCCGCACTCGGCGTCGAGCTGGTGTGGCAGCAGCGCGTCACCGCGCACTGGGGCGATGGCGAGCAACGCGGCTTCGATGCCGCGATCCAGCTCCAGGGCGACAAGCTGACCGTGATCGGTCTGTCGCCGCTCGGCCAGCCGGGCTTCGTCATCACGCTGCAGAACGGCCAGGTCGCGCTGACCAACCAGACCGACATGGAGGTGCCGTTCCCGCCGCGCTTCGTGCTGCAGGACGTGCAGCGCACCTTCTGGCCGTGGCTCGGCACCGCGACCGACGGTGAGCTCGAGGCCCTCGTCGGCGGCGAACTGGTGCGCGAACGCCACGTCGCGGGCCGCCTCGTCGAGCGCACGTTCACGCGGCTCGACGGCAAGCCGGCCGGCACGATCACCGTGACCTACGACTGGACCGGCACCGAGTCCGGCTGGCGCGTGCCGAAGCAGGTGACGCTGCACAACGGTTGGTTCGGTTACCGGCTCGTCATCGACACGCACGCGGAGACGGTGCTGCCGTCGGCGGCGAAGTGAACGAAACGCGCGACGCTCTGCCGCTGCGGCCTGCGTACGTGCTCGGGCGCGGTGCGGTCTGTTCGCTCGGGCGCGGCCTCCCCGCCATCCACGACGCGCTGTTCGCCGGCACCACGGCGATCGCGCCACGTGCCCGCAGCGCGCACTTCGACGCGCCGACCGCGGTCGCCGCCGAGTTCCCGCCGGCCGTGTTCGCGTCGCTCGGCGGCCTCACCGACCTGGCGTTCCGCGCCGCGCTCGCCGCCGCCGAGGAAGCGCTCGCCGAAGCCGGGCCGCTGCCGCGCGGCCGCATGGCGCTGCTGCTGGCGTCGACGAAGGGCGACCTGCGCGGCGTGCTCGATGGCGACCCTGGCACCGGCCTCGGCATGCCCGGCCGCCTCGCCGACCGTGTCGCCGCAGCGCTGCAGCTGCCGAGCCTCGGTTGCATCTCGTGCGCGTGCGCGTCGGGCATCGTCGCGCTGGCGACCGCGGCGCGGCGGCTGCACGCGGGGGAGTTCGACCACGTGCTGGTCATCGGGGCCAGCGTGCTGCACCCGTTCGTGATGGCCGGCTTCGGCAGCCTGCACGCGCTCGATCCGCAGCGTTGCCGTCCGTACGACCGCAGCCGCCGCGGCGTGTCGCTCGGCGAAGCTGCCGCAGCGATCGTGCTCGGCCGCGACCCTCGCCCTGGTTGCGCGCAGCTGGTCGGCCACGGCGGCGCCAACGATGCGTGCCACGTGACCGGGCCCGATCGCCAGGGTGCCGGCATCGCGCTGGCGGCGCAGCGCGCGGTCGCCGCCGCCGGCCTGCAGCTGCGCGACATCGACGTGCTGCACCTGCACGGCACCGCGACGCTCGCCAACGACGCGACGGAAGCGATCGGCCTCGCCAACCTGTTCGGCGGCCGCACGCCGCCCGCGTTCGGCACCAAGGGCCAGACCGGCCACACGCTCGGCGCCTCGGGCGTGCTCGAGGTGCTGTTCACGATCGAAGCGCTGCGCCGTCGCGAAGCGCCGGCCAACATCGGCCTCGACGATCCCGACGTCGATGCCGGCCTCGACCTCGTGCGCACGCCGCGGCGGCTGCCGCGCGCGCAGCACGCGCTGAAGGTCGCCAGTGGCTTCGGCGGTGTGCAGGCCGCCGTGGTGGTGCGCGCATGAACGCGCCGACCGTGCTGGCCATCGGTGTGGTCGATGCCGAACGCATCGTCGGCAGCAGTGGGCTGCACCACACGTTCGCGAGCCTCGGCGTGCGCGCGCCCGGCGATGGGCGCACGTTCAAGGCGGTCACCGGCCGCAGCGACGAGACGTTCCGTCGCATCGATCCGGTGTCGCGCGCGCTGGTGCTGGCCGCGGAAGCCGCGGGCCTCGCCGACGTGCTGCCGCGCGAACACGCCGCCGCGGCGGGGCTGGTGTTCGAGACCGAGGTCGGGTGCTTGGAGTCCGACCTGAAGTTCGCGCACAGCATCGCGGCCGGGATGTGTGACGGGCCGGTGTTCCCGTACACGCTGCCGAGCACGTGCCTCGGCGAACTGGCGCTGCGCCACGGGCTGCGCGGGCCGACGGTGTGCGTGTCGACGACGCGCGCGCAGCGCGGCATCGCGCTGCACGAAGCGCAGCTGCTGCTGGCGACCGGCGAATGCGCGTTCGTGGTCGCGGGGTGTGTGGATGTGCTGCTGCGCGAGAAGGCGACGGTGGAGCCGGTGTGCCAGGCGTTGGTTGCGGTGCTGGCGGCGAAGAGCCTCGGCTTGCG
>CAMAUH010000244.1 GCA_945861365.1 Candidatus Kuenenia stuttgartensis | reverse complement strand
CTGACGCGGCTCGCCAACTTTCTGGCGACCGCGCGTTCGCGCGCGCTTGTCGGCTTGCCGTGCACTTCCCACACTGCCGCGATGGCCACGGTGACCTTCCCGCAGGTGTTGCAGCGCCACGTGGCCTGCCCGCCGGTCGAGGTCGCGGCGGCGACACTGCGGCAAGCGCTCGAAGCGGCGTTCGCCATCCATCCGCGCGTGCGCGCCTACCTGCTCGACGATGCCGGCGCTCTGCGGCCGCACGTCGCCGTGTTCGTCGATGGCGCGGTCGCCACCGACCGCACCAAGCTCGGCCAGCGCATCGCGTCGCAGGCCCGCATCGAGGTGCTGCAGGCGCTGTCGGGCGGTTGAACCCTTGAGGAACCGATGACCCGCCAACTGCTGATCGCGACCCGCAAGGGCCTTTTCGTCGCCACCGAGACCGGCACTGGCTGGCAGGTCGGCGATCCCGAGTTCCGCGGCGTGCCGGTGTCGATGGCGCTGCACGACCCGCGCGACGGCGCTCTGTATGCAGCGCTCGACCACGGCCACTTCGGCGTCAAGCTGCATCGCCGCGTCGGCAGGAAGTGGCGCGAACTGCCGGCTCCGGTCTATCCGCAGGCGAAGAAGGGCAAGCCGGAGGTCGACGGCATCGGTCGGCCGTGGCCGCGCACGCTGAAGCTGGTGTGGAGCCTCGAACTCGACCCGCGCATGTCCGGCGGTCTGTGGTGCGGCACGATCCCCGGCGGCCTGTTCCATTCCGCGGACGCCGGCGCGTCATGGCAATGGAATGCGCCGCTGTGGGCGCGCAAGGAGCGGCGCAAGTGGTTCGGCGGCGGCTTCGACCTGCCCGGCATCCACAGCATCCTGGTCGACCCGCGCGATGCGAACGTGGTCACGCTCGGCGTTTCGTGCGGCGGCGTGCTGCGTTCGCGCGACGGCGGCAACAGCTGGCACAACATCGCGCACGGCATGCGGGCGTCCTTCATGCCCAAGGACCAGGCCGGCGACGTCGACATCCAGGACCCGCACCGGCTCGCCGCGTGCGCCGGCGTGCCCGACCGCATCTGGTGCCAGCAGCACAACGGCATCTTCGTCACCGACGGCGGCGAGGCGCCGCGCTGGCGCGAAGTGAAGGCGAAGGCCAGGAGCCGCTTCGGCTTCGCGGTCGCCGCGCATCCGCACGATCCGGACGTCGCGTGGTTCGTGCCGCTCGAGAAGGACAGCTGCCGCGTGCCGGTCGACGGTGCGCTTTGCGTGCTGCGCACCAGCGACGGCGGCAAGACGCTGCAGGTGCTGCGGAACGGGCTGCCGCAGGAACACGCCTACGACCTGGTCTGGCGGCACGGCCTCGCGGTGGCAGCCGATGGCGCGACGCTGGCGATGGGCTCCAGTTCCGGGCGGCTCTGGCTCGGCACCGACGGTGGGGAAGCGTGGCACGAGTTCGCGGTGAACCTGCCGCCGATCCACGCGCTGCGCTGGGTCGAGACGGACTGAGGTTGGCGGCATCCGCAGCGCGCGTGCCGGAGATGCGACCTGCCGCCGTATGGTTCGCCGATGCGCGAGATCGCCGTCACCGAACACGAAGCCGGCCAGCGGCTCGACCGCTTCCTGCGCAAGCTGCTGGCCAACGTGCCGCTCGGCGCCATCTTCCAGAAGCTGCGCAACGGCGCGATCCGCGTCGACGGCAAGAAGTGCAAGCCCGACCTGCGCCTCGTCGCCGGCATGCGCCTCGAACTGCGGCTGGCCGATGCCGACTTCGCCGCGGCCCCGCCGGCCCAGGTGCGCGCCGAGGCGCGCGAACCTGTCTCACTCGATGACCGCGTGCGCACGCCGCGCACGATCCAGCCGCGCGTCGTGCTGCGCGACGACGACGTGCTGGTGGTCGACAAGCCCGCGGGCCTCGCGGTGCAGCCCGGCACCGGCCAGTCGAAGGACCTGGTGCAGTGGCTGCAGCAGCAGCCGTTCGGCGTGCGCACGGCGACGTTCCGGCCGGCTCCCGCGCATCGCCTCGACCGCGGCACGTCGGGCCTGGTCGCGATCGGCCTCAGTCCGCACGGGCTGCGCGGGCTCACCGCGGCGATCCGCGACGACGAGGTCGAGAAGGTCTACCTCGCGGTCGTGCACGGCTTGCCGCCGCAGCGCGGCAGCATCGAGGAGCCGCTGCTCGAACGGGAAGGCGGTGGCACGCGCGAGCCGAAGGTTGTCGTCGATGCGGCGGGCAAGCCGGCGCGCACCGACTTCGAACGCATCGCGATCGCGCAGGACCGCGCGCTGTTGCGCTTGCGGTTGCACACCGGCCGGCTGCACCAGATCCGCGCGCACCTGCGCCATCTCGGCCATCCGATCGTCGGCGACCGTCGCTACGGCTCGACGCTGGAGTTCGCGGATGCGACCTTCCTGCTGCATGCGGCAGAGCTGGTGTTCCCGCATCCGCGCACCGGCGAGCGCGTGCGCTGCGAGGCGCCGATGCCGGCCGTGATGCAGCGGCACGCTGGCTCTGCATGATGGCATTCGAGCCAGCCGCGGGTACACCGACGGGCCGATGACTCGTCCCTCGTCCGAACGCGATCGCCTGCTGAAAGATGGTCGGCGCGAACAGAACTGGCAGCGATGGGGGCCCTACCTGTCCGAGCGGCAGTGGGGCACGGTGCGCGAGGACTACTCGGCCGACGGCAACTGCTGGACGTACTTCCCGCACGACCACGCGCGCAGCCGCGCCTACCGCTGGGGTGAGGATGGGCTGCTCGGCATCACCGACCGCCAGGGCCGCCTGTGCTTCGCGTTCGCGCTGTGGAACGAGCGCGATCCGTTCCTGAAGGAGCGGTTGTTCGGGCTCAACGGTCCCGAAGGCAACCACGGCGAGGACGTCAAGGAGGAGTACTTCTACGTCGACGCGCTGCCGACCGCGGCGTGGCTGAAGGCGCTCTACAAGTACCCGCAGGCGGCGTTCCCGTACGAGCGCCTGCGGCAGGAGAACCAGGCGCGCGGTCGCGACCAGCGCGAGTTCGAACTGGTCGACACCGGCGTGTTCGACGGCGACCGCTACTTCGACGTCGAAGTCCGTTACGCCAAGGCCGACGCGGAGGATCTCTGCATCCTGCTGGTCGTGCACAACCGCGGACCGTTCGCCGCGCGGCTGCACGTGCTGCCGCAGTTGTGGTTTCGCAACACGTGGGCCTGGGGGCGCACCGGCGAGGGCTATTGGCCGCGCGGCGCGATCGTCGCCGATGGCGACGACCGCCTGCTCGCGACCGGTGCCGACCTGCCCGGCATGGCGCTCGAGGTCGAGGCCCCGGAAGGCAGCCTGCGCGGCGTGCTGGCGACCGAGAACGACACCAACGTGGTGCGGCTGTACGGGACCGGCGACCCGGCCGCGTTCGTCAAGGACGCGTTCCACGAGCACGTCGTGGGCGGCAACCGGTTGGCGGTCAATCCGCAGAAGCACGGCAGCAAGTGCGCGTTCCATTGCGTGCTGACGGTGCCGCCCGGCGGCAGCAGCGAGATCCGCCTGCGGCTGCGGCGCGCGGACCTGCACGGCAAGCCGTTCGGCAAGGCGTTCGAGCACGTGTTCGAACAGCGTGAACAGGAAGCCGACGAGTTCTACGCGCAGCTGATCGGCCGCGAAGTGGCGCCCGAGGTGGCGCAGATCCAGCGGCAGGCCTACGCGGGCCTGATCTGGAGCAAGCAGTTCTATTGGTACGACGTGCGTACGTGGTTGGCCGGCGATCCGGCGCAGCCGCTGCCGCCGCCGCAGCGGCAGACCGGTCGCAACAGCGACTTCGCGCACCTGTACAACCGCGACGTCATCTCGATGCCGGACAAGTGGGAGTACCCGTGGTACGCCGCGTGGGACCTCGCCTTCCACATGATCCCGTTCGCGAAGCTGGACCCGAACTTCAGCAAGCAGCAGCTGCTGCTGTTGCTGCGCGAGTGGTACATGGCGCCGAACGGCCAGATCCCGGCCTACGAGTTCGCGTTCCAGGACGTGAACCCGCCGGTGCACGCGTGGGCCTGTTGGCGCGTCTACAAGATGACGGGCCATCGCGGGCAGCGCGACGTGCAGTTCCTCGCCAGGGCCTTCCACAAGCTGCTGCTGAACTTCACGTGGTGGGTCAATCGCAAGGACCTCAAGGGCAAGCACGTGTTCGGTGGCGGCTTCCTGGGCTTGGACAACATCGGTGTGTTCGATCGCAGCCAGCCGCTGCCGAACGGCGGCACGCTCGAACAGGCGGACGGCACCGCGTGGATGGCCTTCTACTGCGCGACGATGCTCAGCATCGCGCTCGAGCTGGCCTGCCACGATCCGGCCTACGAAGACGTCGCGTCGAAGTTCTTCGAGCACTTCGTCGCGATCACGCACGCGATGAACACGCTCGGCGGCAGCGGCCTGTGGGACGAGCGCGACGGCTTCTACTACGACCAGATGCACCGCGACGGCAAGACCGAGCGGCTGCGCGTTCGTTCGCTGGTCGGCTTGATCCCGCTGTGCGCGGTGGAAGTGCTGCCGATGGCGACCATCCGGCGCCTGCCGGGCTTCGAGAAGCGGTTGCGCTGGTTCCTCGCCAACGAGAAGGACCTCGCCCAGCACGTCTGCTTCGGCGACACCGGCGACGAGCCGTCGGCGTTGCTGGCGATCCCGTCGCGCGCGCAACTCGAACGCGTGCTGTCGCACCTGCTCGACGAGAAGGAGTTCCTGTCGCCGTACGGCGTGCGCTCGCTGTCGCGCGCGCACAAGGACGAGCCGTTCGTGCTGAAGGTCGAGGGCCAGGAGTACCGCGTCGACTACACGCCCGGCGAGAGCACCACCGCCATGTTCGGCGGCAACAGCAACTGGCGCGGCCCGATCTGGCTGCCGCTGAACTACCTGCTGATCGAGGCGCTCGAACGCTACGGCCGCTTCTTCGGCGAGCAGTTGAAGGTCGAGTGCCCGACCGGCTCCGGCCGCCTGTGCACGCTGCAGGAGGTCGCCGATGACCTGGCGCAGCGGCTGACGAAGCTGTTCCTGCGCGACGGCACCGGCCAGCGGCCGTTCGCCGGTGACGATCGCCGGTTCGCCGACCACGCCCACTGGAAGGAACTCGTGCTGTTCCACGAGTTCTTCGATGGCGACACCGGCCGCGGCTGCGGCGCCAGCCACCAGACCGGCTGGACGGCGCTCATCACGCGCTGCTTCGGCGAGCCGGTCGCGGCTCCGGGCCCCGGGTCAGCGTGAGCGGTTGCCGGGCCGGCCCTGCGGCTGGCCACCCGGCTGCTGCGCCTGCTGCAGGGCCTGCGCGTGCCGTTCGTCGAGTTGTTGCAGCGCGCGGCTGACCGCGACCGCGTCGTAGCGCACGCGCACCGGTTGGAAGGCATCGGCCTGCAGCTCGAAGGTGCCGAGTGCGACCTCGCCTTGCGGCGACCGCTCGCTGTCGGTCGCGTGCGGCCGCAGCAACAGCTGGTACTTGCCGTTCTGCAGCACCGGGATCTCGACGGTGTCGCTGCTGCCGAGCCAGCCGCCGCTGCTGCGGCCCAGGTCCCAGCGCGCGAAGCCGAAGCTCTCGCCGGTGCGCTGGTCGATGCCGCGGAGGTCGGCTGGCAAGCCGGTGTCGCCCTGCAGCACCGCCGAGATGCGCACCTTGCGCTGCGGTCCGCACAGGCCGCGCAATCCCGGCAGGTCGACCAGCGCCGGCCGCAGTCGCTGCAGCAGCATGTCGTGATCGCCGGCCGCCAGCACGAGGCGGGCGGTGCGCAGGCCGCGGCCGAAGCAGGTGAACTCGACGGTGGGGTTGTCGGTGATCAGTTCGCAGCGGCCCTGCTGCCAGCGGCAGGCGGCGGCTTCGACCGTGCCATCAGGGCGCGTCAGTTTCGCCAGGATCGGCCCTTCCAGCGGCCAGGTCTGGCCGTTCGCTTCGACGGCTCGCAAGCGGAAGCGGTGCAGCGACTGCCGCAGATCGAGCGGTTGGAAGCGGCCGTCGCGGTTCTCGCCGGGTTGCACGAACACGTCGGGCAGCACCAGCAGCGGCTGCTTCGTGTTGCGCAGCGTGAGGATCGCGTCGAAGCGGCCGGGGCGCAGCGGCTCGAGCGTGAAGCGGCCGCGCCGCGACAGGTCGATCGAGCGCGTCTCCTTGGCGCGCACGCTCTCGTCGAACGGACGCAGCTGCAAGGCGATGGCGCCGTCCGGCAGCCAATCGGGCAACAGCACGCGGCCGCGCAGGATGCCGTTGCGCGCGATCGCGATGCGCACCGTCTGCCCCTGCGTGTGCAGTGGCAGCGAGTCGGCGAAGTGGCGGTCGGTGTCGGCGCGGAGGCGCAGCGTGCCCGGCGGCTTCTGGCCATCCACGACGAACGTGCCGTCGGTGGCGGTGCGGGTGCGGAACAGCGGCAGCGTGTGCCAGGCTTCGCGCGGGTCCTGGCCCTGTTGCGGCGGATCCTGCTGTTGCACGTGCACGTCGGCATCGGCGACCGGTTGGCCTTCGTCGTCGACGACGACGCCGGACACCAGCACCGGCAGTTCGGCCATGACGATCGTGCCGAGTTCGATGCGCTGGCCGGCGCGCAACGCGGGCACGCGCACGCGGGCGCCGAGCCGCTGGGCCGGCACTTCGGCGGTGGCCGGCAGCTCGTGGCGGATCTCGAGCTGGTACTCGGTTGCGTCGGTGCG
>CAMAUH010000243.1 GCA_945861365.1 Candidatus Kuenenia stuttgartensis | reverse complement strand
GGGCTGAACGAGGCGCTGCAGGCGCGTGGCCACCGCGTCGTCGCGTCGGCGGTGGCGGCCGAACTGCTGGCTGCTGCCGGGGTCGATCCCGCGGTCGCGCGCACGGCGGAACTCGGTGCGGCGACCGGGGCCGACGCGCTGCTGTTCGTCGAAGTGCAGTCGTTCGAGGCCGACGGCGTGCGGCCGCTGCGCGAGGCGCACTGGGATCTGCGCTGGCGGCTCGTGGCGGCGGCGACCGGCGCCGAGATCTGGTCCTTCGATTCGGCGGGCAGCTGGCGCCACTCCGACACCGATCCGGGCAATACGCAGCCGCGGCCCGATGGCGTGCTGCAGCCGGTGCCGATCGGCGGCCCGTCGGTGCCGAGTTTTCGCGATGACGTCGACCTGCTGTCGTGGTTGCATCGCACCGCCTTCGATCGCCTGCCGCGCGCTTCCCGATGAACCTCCCCGTGTTCCCGTGGCCGAACCACGCCGTGCAGGCGCTGGTCGTCGACCTTCCCGTTCCGTTGGAACAGTTGCCGAGCCCGGACTGGCTGGTCGCGTCGCTGGCGGCCGATGCCGCGGCACCGGTGCGCGCGTTCGAAGCCTTGAAGGGGGCGGTGCGCGACCTGCTGCGCGGCCATGGCTATCGGCCCACCGGCCGCGGCAAGCCGTCGTCCGAGTACCTGGCCGGTGCGGTCGCCGAAGGGCGGCTCGGTTCGATCAACGCCGTCGTCGATGCCGGCAACGCCGCATCGCTGCACAGCGGGCTGCCGATCAGCGTCGTCGACCTCGGCCTGTGCGAGGCGCCGCTGCGCATCGACGTGCCGCCGCCGGGCAGTGAGTACGTGTTCAACCGCGGTGGGCAGACGATCGACGTCGGCGGGCTGCCGTGCCTGTTCGACGCGCAGGGGCCGTGCGCGAATGCGGTCAAGGACGCGCAGCGAACCAAGACGACGCCGGCGACGCAGCGCGTGCTGGCGATCGTGTGGGGCGTGCAGGTCGGCGATGCCGCGCATGCGGCGGCGACGGCGCAGTGGCTGCGCGAACTGTTCACGCGGCTCGGTGCGCGCTGCGAGACGGTCGCGGTCGCCTGACGCGCGGTCCCGTCAGCTGCCCATCCAGCGCGCCTGCAGTTCGCCGCTGGTCTTCTTGTAGTCGGCGCGCAGGCGGTCCTGCAGGAACAGCCGGTAGAGCCCCTGCACGATCTCGTGCAGCGTCAGCCAGTTCGCCGAGCGGTCGTTGGTGCGGTCGAGGTCGGATTCGCACTCCTCGGCGTCGTCCGGCAGCTTGACGCTGAGCAGCGTCAGCGAAGCCGCGTCGAGCACGGCGCTCCATTGGCGCGAGCCTTCGGCGATCAGCAGCCGCGCCTTGCGCAGCCGGCGGCCTTGCCGCAGGGCGGTGCGAGCTTCGGCGGTGCGCGTCGGCAGGCCGCGGCGCAGCGTCTGTTCGGTCTCGTCGTCGCTCGGGGCCGCGAAGGCGAGGAAGTCGTCGAGCGCCACGCCGATGATGCGGTTGCCGGGCAGCGAGAACTCGCCGCCGTCCGCTTCCCAGCGGAACCACAGCCAGGTCAGGAACTCCTCGCCGAGGAAGCCGTGCGTGTCGATGCCGTCGGGACCCTGGCTCATGCTTCGCTCTCTTCTGCGGCGACGAGCTTGCTGCCGCTGCGTGTGGGTCGGGAGTCGGGCTTGGTGTTGTCGGGCCAGCGCATCGGTTCGATGCGTTCGAGCTCGATCTGGGCTTCACTCGACAGGCCGGCGACGCGGCCGCAGGACAGCGGGTTGGCGCGTTCCAGCGGCGCGCCGAAGCTCTCGAAGAACAGCTTGCCGAACCCTTCGCGGGCGGCCTTGCTGGTCGCGAACAGCAGCACCAGCTTCTGTTCGAAGTACAGCAGCGCGTCGACCAGCGTGATGCTGGGCAGCACGCGCGGCAGCATCTTCTCCATCAGGTCGTCCTTCATCTCGCGCCGTTCGCGCGCCGACAGCTTCTTGCCGCGCGACTTCTCGGCAGCGTCGCGGTGGATCTGCAGCCACTTCTTCGGCATGGACTTCTTGTCCATGCGCACGCGCAGCCACGTGCCGGTGCCGCCTTCGAGGTCCTCGATCGAGAACGAATCCCCGGTCGGGTCCGCCGGCGTCACCCAGCCGATCGAAACTTCTTCGCTGGCGGCGTTCTCGATGCTGCGGAAGCGGCGCGTCGCCAGGGCGGCGCAGAAGGCCTCGTCGCGGGGATCGGCGATCTTGCCTTCCCAATGGAAGGCGACGACGCCGCCGCTCTTGCGGATGGCTGCCAAGGGGGACCTCTCAGGGTGCGGCGCCGGTGGTGGCCGGCGCGTGCTGCAGTTGCTCGGGGAGCGGCGTGGGCCGCCGGATCACTTCTTCGGCTGGGGCGCTTGTGGCGTGCTGCTGGCGCGCATCTGCATCTTCAACTCGCCGTAGCGCTTGCTCAGCTCGACCAGCTTCGCCTTCGACGCGTCGTCGGTGGCGCCCGAGAGCTGCTTCATCTCGGCCTGCACCGCGTCCATCGCGGCCTGCAGGGCCTTCGGGTCGGCAGCGGCGGCCGGGGTCACCGGGGCTGGCGCCGCGGCCGGGGTGCCGCTCTGCGCCGCCTTCAGGCGCGTCTTCACTTCGGCGTACTGCAGCTCCAGCTGCTTGCGCTGCTCGACGGCGGCGGCGTCCGTCGAAGCGCCGAGCTTCTTGATCATCTCGCCGATCTCGTTCAGCGACCGCTCGAGCAGGGCGGCGTTCTCCAGGACGCTCGCCGGCGAGATGTCCATCTGCGCGGCCGGGGCCACCGGATCCGGGCGGAACATCGGCGGCAGCAGCTGCAGGTTCTTCGCTTCCTTCACGATGATCTGGACCTGGCCCATGTTGACCGCCAGCAGGGCCTTCTGCACCGTGTCTTCCTCGGGCGCGTAGGGCACCTGGATCGCGTAGCCGACCATCTTGTCGAGCTCCGGCGAGGCGCCCTTCTCCAGCTTCTCGGCGCGGAAGATCATGATGCCGTTGGCCGTGCGGAACGGCGGCGAGTTGGTGCCTTCCTTGGTGCTGAAGGCCCACATCTCGACCATCGGCCCGAAGACCGAGTTGTGCATCACCTCGACCTTGCCGTCGGCTGCAGCACCCTGGCAGGTGCCGTACTCCTTGACCAGTTCGGCGAAGGCGCGGCCATCGTGCAGCGCGGCGGCGGCCGTCGCTGCGCGCTCGGCGGCGGCGTTCTCCTCGAAGGCCGCCATGACCGCTTCGATGCGGATCAGCTCGTACATGGCGCGCTCGCCCTGCTGTTGCTCGGTGCCGCTGTTGGGGCAGCTGCGCAGGTAGCCCGTCAGGCGGTCGAGGCCGCCCTGCGTGACGGGCCGGCGGTTGACCAGCGCGATGGTGTCGTTGGGGAAGTCCGCCAGCAGGTCGCCGCTCGCCACGGTCGCCTTCACCAGTTGCTGCGGGGCCGGCATCGCCGGGGCGGGCGGCGCGTTGGTGCCGGCATCGATCGAGCGGAACTTCTGGTTGTGGCCGGCCAGCTTGTCACGCAGCAGCACCTTGCTGTTGCCGACGCGTTCCTTCGCGTACTGGATCTCGCGCTGCAGGCGCTCCTTGTCGGCCTTCAGCTCGCGCATCTGCTGCTCGGGCGTCGCCTGCGGCTTGTCGGGGTCCTGTTGCTGCTGCTGGGCGAGCACCGGGAACGCGAGGAACAACAACGAGCCAGCGACGAGACGGATTGCCATGGGAGCGGACAGTAGAGCCAGGAAAACGTGGGCGGGAATCAGAACGATGGCCGGTACGACGCGCAAGGGTCGGGAAACCTTCGTGTTGCCCGGCCCGGGGCCTCAGCCGCCCGCTGCCGCGATGGTCTGCGCCGCCCGCGCGCGGAAGTGCTCGGCCACCGCATCGAGGATCGGCGCGATCGCCAGGGCGGCGGTGTAGTGACCCAACGGCACGTCGTAGCGCTGCGGTCGGCCCAGTGCTTCCCACAGCAGGTCGCGGTTGCGCTCCGGGATCACGGTGTCGAAGTCGCCGGCGATGAACAGCACCTTCTGGGTCGGCACCGCCCGTGCCATCGCGATCGGCTCGTGCCGCAGGAACTGGCCGAGCTCCCAACGCAGGTGGTCGTCGCCGACGCCATCGGTGTCCGTGCGCCATTGCCGCCAGCGGCCGACGCGGCCCTCGCTGCTGGTCGTGATCAGGCTCTGGATGTCGCCGCCGGACAGGCAGATCGCGACGCCGGCCAGTTCGGGATCGGCCGCTGCCAACGAGGTCGCGACCATGCCACCGAGCGACAGGCCCACCACGTGGGTCGTGCTGGGCGGCTGGTCGCCCGTGCGCAGCCATTCCAGCAGCAGGCGCTGGTGCAGCACCGTGCGACGGAACAGTTCGTCGAGGTCGCGGCCGCGCTGGCCGGGCCGCAGTGCGGACGCGACCCGGGCGCAGAAGGCCACGTCGAAGCCGCGGTCGAGCAGCCGCGTGGCGACGTGCTCCATCAGGTTCTCACCACCGCCGAGGATCGGTACCACCAGGGCCAGCGGCGCGCTGGGCCCACTGCGGTGCGGCGCACGGCGCACGTCGAAGCGAACCTGTTCGCCGTGCCCGAGCAGGGTGCCGGTGATGCGGCCATCGCCGTGGTCGCGTTGCTCCAGCAGTTCCGGGCGGTCGATCGCGACGGCCGGCGACAGCGGGCTCGGTGCTGGCAGCACCGGGCGGCTCCACGCGGCGCCGACGGTGTGGGTGCAGCCGCTCGCCAGCCAGGCGGTGAGCACGGTGAGCCGGGCAGTGTGGAGTGGGTGCATGGCGGCGCGGCTCAGAAGCGGTGGACGGCGTACAGCACCAGGCCGGCCTCGCCGGCCATGGTCGAATCGAACAAGGCGTAGGGGCCGGTGTTGGCGACGAAGGCCATGTTGTCGCCGATCGCGGCGTGGAAGGTGGTGTGCTCGGAGTAGCGGTAGGTGAGGTCGGCGCGCAGCGTGTGGGCACCGGTTGCGTAGACCGTGCGCGCGTGCACCTCGAACAGCAAGCCGTCCGCCAGCGGCAGCTCCAGCGACAACTTGCCGGTGGTCTGGCTCGAGCCGGCGCGCAGGCCACCGATCACGTAGACGAGCTCGACGGGGTCCTGCAGGTTGTTGGCTCGCAGCCGCATCGACAGGTGGCCCAGGGAGTCGCTGGAGCGCGCGGTGGCGGTGCGGTCGGCGGCCAGCGGCATCAGGTCCTCGCGCGCACTGCGCCAGTCGAGCTCGATCTCGCGCACCAGCGGCAACCGCCGCGCCAGTTGTTCGAGCGGCCGCTGGAACAGCTGCGGCCCGTTCTCGGAGGTCCATTGCTGCTGGGCCTGCAACAGCTCCCGCTCGCCCGGCAGCAGGTACAGCGTGTCGCTGGCGGTCGGCACCGACGCGAAGAAGGGCAGGCCGGCCTGGCGGCGCACCCGGCGGCTGTCGGCATCGAGCAGGTCGCGCAGGAACAGCAGCGTGTGCCGTTCCAGCGGGTCCTGGGTCGCCGCCTGCTCCTGGCTCTGCAGGACCGCCCTCATCGCCGCCTGCGCGCTGCTCTCGGGGCGCCGCGACGGGTCCTGCGGTGCTGTCGCGGTCGCTGGCGCGCCGGTGCTGCCGCGGCGCGTCGCCGGTTCGACCTGCGGCTGCCGGTCGTCCGCCGCCGACTCGGGGGGCAGGTGCTCGATGCCGACGCGCAGCACCATGCTCATCGGCGCTGCCAGCACCGTCGTCTCGACGAGCTGCGGCGCGGGGAGTGGCTTTGGCGGCTGTGCAACACAGCCGGCCAGCACGAACCCCGTCATGCCGAGCAAGGTCTTCACGACACACCCCGACCGAAAGAACGCGATCACGACGCGGCGGTTGCATCGTCCGCGAGAGCATTCCGTCTGCAGTCGCCGCCGTGATCCGCGTCTTCATTCTACCCCACCAAACCCGCATGGTTGCTGGGTTGGCGGGCAGATGGCGTTGTCATCGCGCGCACGCGTGCGCCGATTCCCGCGCGGTGCTCAGCCGCCGGCGCGCGCGCGCAGCGGCGCCGATGGCGAAAACCGCGCGTCGACGTCGCGCGCCAGCGTCTCGAGTGCCTGCACGATCGTGGGCAGGCCTTCGGCGCGCGCGAAGCGGGTGATGCCGCCGGTGAACGGCGGGAAGCCGATGCCCATGACGAGGCCGAGGTCGAGGTCGCGTTCGTCGGCGACGATGCCCTCGTCGAGGCAGCGGTACGCCTCGTCGACCAGCGGGTAGACCAGCCGCTGCAGCAGTTCGGTGCGCGAGGCTTCGCGCAGCGGCTGGCCGCGCCGTTCGCGCAGCGCCGCCAGCACCGCGCGGCCCGGGCCGTCGCCGGTGCCGTCCTTGCCGTAGAGGCCGCCGCCGCTCTTCTGGCCGAGCGCCTTGCTCGCGGTCATCGCCGCGAACAGTTCGCACGGCACCATGCGCTGCGGGAACGCCGCGTGCATCACCGCGCTGACCTTGTCGGCGACGTCGAAGCCGATCTCGTCGAGCAGCCGGCACGGGCCCATCGGCATGCCGAAGTCGAGCATCACGCGGTCGATCGCTTCGGGGCTGGAGCCCTCGAGCAGCAGCCGCGCCGCTTCGTTGACGTACGGCGCCAGGCAGCGGTTGACGAGGAAGCCCGGCGCGTCCTTGACGACGACCGGGAACTTGCCGA
>CAMAUH010000242.1 GCA_945861365.1 Candidatus Kuenenia stuttgartensis | reverse complement strand
CGCGAGCAGCCACCGTCGCCGCCGCGCACCGCGCTGCCGCGTGGCAAGCCGGCTCCGGCCGCCATGCCGGCCGCGGCACCGTTGGCCAGCGCCAACGCGTACAGCAATCGCTTCGGACCCGCGAAGGCGAAGGCGATCGAGCGCTTCGGCGGCAGCGACGCGACCGAACGCGCGGTGCAGAACGGGCTGCGTTACCTGGCCCGCATCCAGCAGGACAGCGGCGCCTGGGGCAATCGCGAGGACTTCGACGACAAGTACGGCTTCGTGCACGTCGGCAAGACCGCGCTGTGCCTGCTGGCGTTCCTCGGTGCTGGCCACACTCCGGCCTCCAGCACCGAGCACAGTGCTGCTTCGCAGAAGGCGCTCGCCTACCTGCTCGCAATCCAGGAAGAGGAGACCGGCGCGTTCGGGCCGAGTTCCTGCTATGGCCACGGCATCGCCACGTACGCGTTGGCGGAGTGCTACGGCATCACGCGGCAACCGGAGCTGTTGCGGCCACTGGAGCGCGCGCTGACGTGGATCCTCGATCATCAGGGGCCGCGCCGCGACCGCCGCAATCGCGGCGGGTGGGGCTACTTCTCGCCCGGCATGCAGGCCGAGGACGACTACGCGCGCGTGTCGGTCACCGCGTGGATGGTGATGGCGCTCGAATCGGCGCGGCTGTCGGGCATCGAGTTGCCGACCACCACGTTGCCGCGCGCGCGCGAGTACCTCGAACTCGCGTACGACCAGCCGAACGGCTGGTTCCGCTACAACCACAAGCCGAGCCGCGTCAACTCGTCGTGGCCGACCTTGCCCGCCAGCACGCCGGCGGCGGCGTTCTGCCTGCAGCTGCTCGGCCTGCCGGCCGACGACCCGCGCATCGCCGCGGCGGTGCGGTTCACGACCGAGCGGCGCCCCGAGCGATACCGCCGCTACTCCGACGACGACTTCGTGCTGCGCGGCCAGGGCAACGTCTACTTCTGGTACTACGGCACGCTGAGCTGCTTCCTGGCCGGCGGCGAGGCCTGGACGCAGTGGAACGAACGGCTGCGCACGGTGCTGCCGCAGGCGCAGGATCGGGATGGCTCGTTCGCGCCGATCGACACCTACGCGGCGGAGGCCGGCGATACCGCGCAGGACCGCAGCTACACGACGGCGATGTGCGTGCTGTGCCTGGAGGTCTACTACCGCTACTTCACGCCGCTGTTGGTCGGACGCTGACGCGCGAAAGTCGGCGGCTCTGGTTACGTTGTCCGCCCAATGGCCAGTTCGTCGACTGCGTTCGTGTTCAAGACCACCGCGTTGTCGGTAGGGGCGATGGTGCTGGTGTTCTTCGGTGTCGGGCTGCTGCTCGCGCCGGAGTGGGAAGTGACGACGACGCGCACGCTGTCGGCGGAGCTGGCGCCGGTGCGCGAGCTGGTCGGCGACTTCCGCACCTGGAGCAAGTGGTACGCGGTGTCCGTCAACCTCGGCTCGCCGACGAAAGCCGAGGTCCAGGGCCAACCCGGCGTGGTCGGGCAGCAGCTGGTCTGGTCGGGGCCGCTCGGCATCGCGCGGCTGGTGCTCGTGCAGGCGAACGAAGCGGGGTTCGAGTTCGAGCAGCGGCTCGAGCCGGCCGCGGCCAAGGGGGAAGTGCTGGCGCGCGGCTATGTGCGCGTGAGCCTGCAGGCCGAAGGCAAGCAGACCGTGGTGCGCTGGCGCGATGGCGCCAAATGGGACAACGTCATGCTGCGCTGGTTCGGCTGGTTCGGCGCGTTGCAGGATGGCTGCAAGACGATCCAGACGGCGAGCCTCGAAGCCCTGCAGCGCGAACTGGAAGCCAAGGGCGACGCGCCCAAGTGACCGGCTTCAGCGGACGACGACCGTCGCGGTGATCGGTGTGGTGTCGGCGTCGACCGTCGCTGTGCCATCGCGGCTGGCGCCGCGCAGGTTCAGGAAGCGCACCGTGTAGGTGCCCGGCACGCGCGGCGACGCGGGCTGCACGCGCAGGCGGAACAGGTCCCCGGGCTGCAGGCTGGTCGCGTTCGCATTCTGGGCATCGCCGCACAGCACCACGAAGCGGTTGCCGACGAAGTCGCCGTCGAGGTTCGTCAGGCCCGTGGCGGCCGCCAATCGCCCGGTGGCGGGCAGCACCAGCGCGCTCGGCAGCTCGATGGCTACTTCCAGAAGCGTGGGGGCCACGGTCGGCACGGTGGTGAGGCGCACCACCAGTTCGGCCTCGTTGGCGCCGGTGCCGATCTCGGCATCGGCGACGCCGAGGCGCAGGGTGGTCGACGGCTGCACGGCCGGGCCACCGCCGCCGCCACCGCCGCACGCGGTGAGGACCAAGGTCATCAGTGCCAGCATGTCACCGCGGTGCATCGCAGAAGGGTAGCTCACGGCCCGGGCCATGCCAGCGCACGGGTGCTGGGTGGAGGAAGGACTCGCGCGCGCCGGTGCCGGTTGTCACGATGCGGCGATGCGGTTCGCGCCCCCAGAGTCTCGCCACTTCGTGCCGTTCGCATGGACCCTGGCGGCGCTGCTGCTGGCGGTCGTCGCACCCGCGCAGCCGGCGCAGGATCCCGTGCCAAAGCAGACCACCAATCGTCTGGCGAAGGAGGCTTCGCCGTACCTGCGCCAGCACCAGCACGACCCCGTCGACTGGTTCCCGTGGGGCCGCGAAGCACTGGACAAGGCCGTGCGCGAGGAGAAGCCGATCTTCCTCAGCATCGGCTACTCGGCGTGCCACTGGTGCCACGTGATGGCCGCCGAGAGCTTCCAGAACCCCGAGATCGCCAAGCTGCTGAACGAGCGCTTCGTCTGCATCAAGGTCGATCGCGAGGAGCGGCCCGACATCGACGAGATCTACATGTCCGCGCTGCAAGCGATGGGGCAGCAGGGCGGCTGGCCGCTGTCGGCGTGGCTGACGCCCGCGGGCGCGCCGTTCTACGCCGGCACCTACTTCCCGCCGGCCGATGCGGGCGGGCGCCCCGGGTTCCGCCGGGTCTGCGAGCAACTCGACCGCGCCTGGCGCGAGCGGCAGGCGGACGTGTTGAAGGGGGCCGGGGAACTCGTCGACCACCTGCGCACGGTGCTGGCGCCGACCGCGGTGCCCGGCGAGCCGACCGCGGCGCTGCTGGCGAAGGTGCTGCCCGATGCCGCGGCGCGCTTCGATCGCGAGCACGGCGGGTTCGGCAGTGCGCCGCTGTTCGCGCCGAAGTTCCCGTCGGCGAACGATCTGCTGGTGCTGCTCGGCCTGCGCGACGACGCCGCGCTGGCGATGGTGGTGCAGACGCTGCACGCGATGGCCGATGGCGGCATCCACGACCAGCTCGGCGGCGGCTTCCATCGCTACGCGACCGATCGCCAGTGGCGCGTGCCGCACTTCGAGAAGATGGCCTACGACAATGCACTGCTGGCGCAGTGCTACACGCTGGCGTTCCAACGCACCGGCGAAGCGCGTTTCGGGCAGGTCGCCCGCAGCACGTTGGACTACCTGCTCGGCGAACTGCGCGACCCGAACGGCGGCTTCTGGTCGAGCCAGGATTCGCAGAGCGACGGCGGCGAGGGCAAGTACTTCGTGTGGAGCAAGGCCGAGATCGAGGCCGTGTTGGACCCGGAGGCGGCGCGGCTTCTGTGCGAGCACTTCGGGGTGACGGCGGCAGGCAACTGGGAAGGCACCAACATCCTGGTGGTGCAGAAGCCGCTCCCCGGCGATGCCGCGGCGGGCTTTGCCGCGGCGCGAGCCAAGCTGCTGGCGGCCCGGGGCAAGCGCGTGCGGCCCGGCACCGACGACAAGGTGCTGGCGGCCTGGAACGGCTTCGTGCTGCGCGCGCTGGCCACCGGCTACCGGGTGTTCGGTGACGATCGCTACCGCGACGCCGCGCGCGGCGCCGCCGACTTCCTGCTGCGCGAGATGATCGTCAAGGGCCGCCTGCGCCGCACCTGGCATGGCGGCACCGCCCGGCACGCTGCCACGCTCGAAGACCACGCGGCCCTCGCCGACGGGCTGTTGGCGCTGTTCGAAGTCGACAGCGACCCGCGTTGGTTGCGGGCCGCGAAGAACCTGCTCGAGTCGATGCACGCGCACTTCGCTGCTGCTGATGGCGGCTATTGGTTCACCGCCGACGACGCCGAAGCGCTGCTGGTGCGCAGCCGCACCGTGTACGACGGTGCGACGCCGTCCGGGGCCGGTCTCGCGGCGCGCGCCTGGTTGCTGCTGGGAGCCGTGCTCGGCGATCGCGCCAGCTACGACCGGGGCGTGGCCGTGCTGCGCAGTTGCCATGGCGCGCTGGCCGATGCGCCCGGCGCGGCGTCGGCGCTGGTCGCGGCGTTGCAGTTGCACCTCGCCGAGCCGCGCGACGTCGTCATCGCCGGCGAACCCGCGGATCCGCGCACGCAGGCGTTGCTCGCAGCGGCCTGGCGCGCCTTCGCCGATCGCGGCATCGTGACGTTGCTGCACGCGGGCAATCGCGAGGCGCTGATCGCCTTGTCCGGATCGTTCGAGGGCAAGGTGCCGCGCGATGGCGTGCCTGTGGCCCATGTGTGCCGCTTCGGTGTGTGCGAAGCGCCGGTCACCGACGCGGCGGCACTCGGAGCAGGCCGATGAGCGCGCCGACCTTCGCGGACATCGTCGCGGGCACCGTGCCGGTGCACGTCGTCGCCGCCGACGCCGACCACATGGCGTGGCTCGCCCCGCGGCCGGTGCGGCCCGGGCACGTCATCGTCGCCACGCGCGCGGTGGTCGATTCGGTGTTCGATCTCGATGCCGCGGCGAATGCGCGGTTGTGGGCGTTCGTGCGGGAGCTGGCCCGCACCATGCGCGAACGGCTGCCCTGCGAACGGGTCTGCGTCAGCGTGATCGGCTGGGTCGTGCGGCATGCGCACGTGCACCTGGTGCCTACCGACGCACCGGGTCAGGTGCCGGGGCTCGATGGGCCGCCGTTGCCCGCCGCCGAGATGGACGCGCTGGTGCTTCGCCTCACCGCCAAGGAGTGACCGGATGCGACGCAGTGAACACGTCTTCGCCTTCGCAAGTGCGCAGGTAGTCGCGGAACGCGGCGAGGAACCAGTCGAGTTCGTCGGCGGTCGCCGGGGCCAGCTGCGCGCGGCGCGTCGCCGGCAACAGCCGCGCGGCCAGTTCATGGAACGGTGCGGTCGCCAGCAGGAAGGCCGGGAACTCGTCGTCGGGCAGCGGGGCTTCGGCGAGCGCGCGCACGCGGTCGAGCCAGAAGTCGTGTTCGCGCTGCAGGCGGGCACGGCTCGCGCGGCGTTGCTTCAGCGACAGCGAGCGTGGGTCGGTCAGGAAGTCGTAGGTATCCAAGGCAGCCTCGGGTTGTGGATGCCGGTGCTGATCGGCCGTCGCCATGGGGATCTTGAGCGATGCTGAGCCGAAGGCCGCTGTGGGACGACGAAGCTGCGGCGCTGGACCTCGCCAAGGGGGCGGGCGTGCACGGCGCCTACGTGCGCAACGCGCTGGCCGCCGGCGACGGCGATGGCTTCCTGTTCGCGTGCGACAGCGCGGGGCCGGGGCTCGTGTGGATCGGGCCGCGCGGCAACCTGGTCGTGCTCGGCGGCGAGCAGCTGCCGCCCGCGAGCGTCACCGGGATCGTCGACCACGTGTTCACGCTGCGGCTGCCGTGGCGTATCGCGATGGGGCCCGCCGACCTCGTCGATGCCCTGCGGCAACGCAGCGTGGTGCCGCCGCTGGTCTGCCGCGAGCAGGTCTACTACCAGGGTTCGGCGCAGACGGCGGCTGCGGCGCTGGTGCGCGACGACATGCGGCGCGCGCAGCGAGCCGACCGCGACCGCCTGGTGCAGGCGACGCTGCTGCTGAACGCCAGCGACCTCAACCTCGATCCGGCCCGCGTCGATCGCCGCTGGTTGCGCGACACCATCGACGAGCGCATCGCCGACGGCAGCACCTGCGTGCTCGGCCCGGTCGGCGGGCCGTTGTGCAAACTCGACTACGGCAGTGACGGACCGGGCGGGTTGATGCTCGAAGGCGTGTTCACGTTCGCGGAGCACCGCGGCCAGGGCCTCGCCGCGGCGCTGGTCGCCAGCTGCCTGCGCGCGGCGCCCGGCGCCGTGCTGCTGCACGTCGGCCAGCACAACCATCCGGCGCGCGCCGCCTACGAACGCGCCGGCATGCAGGCCGCGGGTTCGTGCCGGCTGCTGCTGCTCGGCTGATTCAATCGAGCACGAACGCGAACGCCAGCTCCGGGCCCAGCAACGGGTGCTGCAGGCGCGAGCGCAGCCGGAACGTGCGCATCTCCCGCCGCAGGGCGTCGCGCAGCTGTGTCGCTTCGTCGGTGCGGCCGACGCCGCGCAGGCTGCGCGCCAGCAGCGCCTTCGTCATCGGCGTCGCCGACATGCGGGCGGCGCGCGCCAGCCAGGTCTGGTTGTCGGCGAGTTCGCCAGCGCGTTCATGCGTGAACGCGGCCAGCAGGGCTGCGAACACGTTGTCGCCGCCGCGGGCCAGCGCGGTCTCGACCGCCTGCCGCCGTCCGCCGTTGGTCGCGATGTCGGCGAGCGCGCCGACGAACGCGCAGGCGTCGCTGACCGGGGCGCCGGCGTGCTGCTGCTGCACGGCCGCCAGCAGCGCCAGCAGCGACGGATCGCCACCGAGTCGCACCAGCACCGCGCCAGCCTCGGCGCATTCGCCGACG
>CAMAUH010000241.1 GCA_945861365.1 Candidatus Kuenenia stuttgartensis | reverse complement strand
AACGGCGGGCGCGGGGTCGCGTGGACCGCGGGACTCGCGACCGCCGCGGCACTGGCGAGCAAGGAACTCGCCTTCGTGGTGCCGCCGCTCGCGCTGCTGCTCGTCTGGCTGCGGAACCCGCACGCTCCATTCGCATCCCGCACGGCAGGCGCGCTGACGACGACGGCGCCGGTGTGGCTCGCGTTCGGCGCCTACGTGCCGCTGCGCTGGCTCGCGCTCGGCCGCTTCGGCGGCTACGACGCCGCGGCCTACGACGCCGTGGCGATGCTGAACGGGCTCGGGCAGAACCTCGCGCACCTGCTGGTGCCGCTGCGTTGGATCGGCGATCCCGGCGCACAGTTCGGCCTGTCGAGCGCATGGTGGCTCGCCACAGCCGCGCTGCCGCCAGTCGGCGCGCTGCTGCTCGCCTTGCTGTGGCAACCGCGCCGCGTGCTCGCCGCCGCGTCGGTGCTGCTGGTCGCGATGGCGCCGATGGCCACCTTCCTGCCGGCGTGGGAGAACCCGCAGACGCAGCGCTACTGGTATCTGCCCACAGCGGCGCTGTGCGGCGTGCTGGCGCTGCCCGGTCGCGTCTTCGTGCTGGCGATCCTGCTGGCTTGGGCCTGGCCACTGGTGGCGATCCGCAGCGCCCACCATGCCGCCGACCGGCAGACCGCCGGCATGCACGCGGCGCTGCTGCGCGAGGTGCGCGACGGTGCGCCAGCGCCGATGTTCGTCGCCGGCCTGCCTAACGCGAACGCCACCGGCACCGTCGTGCAGCTGCACTTCGGCCTCGATCGCCTGCTGCTGCCACCGTTCAGCGAACGCGCGGTGCCGCTGTACGCGCTGCGGCCGCTGTTCGCATCGCCGCTCGCCTTCCGACTGCACGCGGACCACGAAGCACCGACCGCGCTGCCGCTCGGCTCGACGTGGTTCTTCGCGGACCCCAGCGCGCTGGGCAAGGCGCCGGATCCGGCACCGCTGCCGGATCTCGAAGTGACCGGCCACGACGGTGGAGTGCTCGACCTGACCTCGCCGCGCTTGTTCACGCTGCTGCAAGCCGACCCGCCGCACATCCGCCTGCAGACCCCCGGCGTGCGCCCGCTGGCATTCCGGCTGACGCTGTTCACCGCGAACGGCTACCTGGCGACGGTGTTCCTCGACCACGGCGACGGCAGTGGCCCCGATGGCACGGTAGACATCCGCACGTGGTTCGCGGGCCGCCGGCCCGTCCCGGTTCCGGACGGTTACGTCGAGTACTGGATCGGCCGCATCGCCACATCCGACACCTTCATCGGCGAAGTGCTCGACGTCCCGACGACCATCGATCTCGTACCCGAGTTCCCCATGCTGTTGGAGGCTGGCGACGTGGACCTGAAGACCGGCGGCTTCACCGCGACCCACCGCGCCCGCCGCCTGCTGACCTTCCGCTTCGACCGCGGCTACCCCGCCTGGAAGCTCGCGGCGCACGGCGAGAAATAGGCCCCGCACACGAGCCGATCACGAGCTAGCCTTGCCGGACAACGGAATGGGAACTGCGTCTACATCCACGCCCGCCACGTACGACATCTCCGTGGTGATCGCGTGCTACCAGGAAGAAGGCCACCTCGAGGAGTCCGTACGCCAACTGGCGGCGACCCTCGACGCGACCGGCCGCAGCTACGAACTGATCTTCGTCGAAGACAAGAGCCGCGACCGCACCGCCGAGATCGTCGCGCGGCTGGTCGAAGGCCACGCCAACCGGCGCGCCGTGTACCACGCGCAGAACGTCGGTCGCGGCGGCACGGTGACCGAGGGGTTCCTGCTGGCGACTGGCCGCATCGTCGGCTTCCTCGACATCGACCTCGAAGTGCACTGCCGCTTCCTGCCGTCGGTGCTCGAAGCGATCGACCGCGGCGCCGATGGCGCCACTGCGTTCCGCCACTACTCGGCCGGCTGGCGCCCCACGGCCCTGCTGCGCGCGTTCCTCAGCAGCGGTTACCGCTGGTTGTTCCGGCAGATGTTCGACGTGCCGTTCCGCGACCCCGAGACCGGCTTCAAGTTCTTCCTCCGCGACAAGATCGTGCCGGTCGCGCAGCGCACGCGCGATGTCGGCTGGTTCTGGGACAGCGAGATCATGATCCTCGCGCACCAGGCCGGCCTGCAGTTGGTCGAGGTGCCCTGCCGCTTCGAACGCCGCGCCGACAAGCAGTCGACGGTGCGCATCGCGCGCGACGTCTGGCGCTACCTGGTCGCGATCCGCACGTTCCGCGCCCGGCAACGCCAGGAACGTCGCGGCGCACTGGCCGCCCCGCATCAATCCGCAGCGAGTTCGAGATCGAGTGCCAGCGACAAGCCGGCCAGATCCGCCACCAGGTGAGGCTCGAGGCAGAGCCCGCCCATGCGTTCGAGGCAGCCGCGCAGCCGCACCGTGACGCCTGCCCACAACACGCCGCCGGCGCCGACCACGTCGCGGAAGCCGGGCCGCGCCCGCAGCAGCGCCAGCAGTTCGGCGAGCTTCTCCTCGGCGAAGTGGAACCCACCCGGCATCACCTCGTGGATCCACAGCCCTTCATCCCGCACGCTGCGCCCGCGCGCGCCGCTGTCGCCCTTGGCGAACGCCCGCGTCGGCTGCAGGCCCAGGCTGCGGGTCACGCGGGCCGGGTCGAAGTCGTCGAGCACGAACCGCAACGTCACGACGGCACCCGGCACGACGACGACCTCGCGCTCTTCCCACACGTCGCGCACGCGGCGCCAGTGCACCTGCAGGAAGAACGACTCCGGCGCCAACCGGTAGCTGGTGATGGCGCGATCGCCCTGCGGCGGCGCCACGACCGCACTGGTGCGCGCCCACGCCGGCTGCCGTTCGAGCAGGGCGCGCAGCAGGTCGCTGCTGCTCGCCCGCAGCCGCACCAGCGGCAACGGCGGCGGCGCCTGCCCATCGTTCACGTCACGGCTCCGCGTCCGGAGTCGTCGCCGCCGCCGGCTTCAGCCGCGGCCCGGGCACGTCGTCGGTCAGGATCTCTTCGACGTCGAGCGTCTGGCACTTGCTCGGCACGCCGAGCAGCGAGGCCAACGACGGCGTGGTGCGCGTCTCGTCGCCACTGATCCACTCCTTCACGTAGGTGCCGTGCTGGCACATCACGCGCAACTGCAGCAGGCCTTCCCCCGCCGGCTGCAGCTCGAGCACGCGCAGCGACCGGGGACGGTCGAGATCGGCCCGCCGATGGGCGACGCGCTGCGGCGTGCGCTGCAGGATCGCGCCATCGAACGCGGCGGCGGCGGCGAGCCGCTGCGGATCGACGGGACCGCCGAGCGCCACGTCGGCGCGGTAGACCTTGTCGAAGTGCGTCTCCTTCCAATAGACGACGCGCTTCCTGTCGACGCGCACGAACGGCTGCAGCTCGATCTGGCCTTCGGCGCGCTGCTCGATCTCGCGGCGCAGCGCCTCCAGATCGACGTCGGGATTGCGGGCCCCGACGACCTCGTAGATGAACGGGCGGCCGCGGCCGAGCATCAGCACGTCGATGTCCTCGCGGCCGGCCCCGTGGAACTTGCCTTCCTTGGCCGCCATCGCTGGCAGCAAGCGGCGGCCGATCAGCTCCTGCACCGACTCCTTGGTCAGCTTGCCGAAGCCCTTGCACTCGGGGCAGTCGACGCGGCGGCGGCGATCCCCCTTGCAGACCGGGCAGTAGAAGATCGTCTGCGGCAGGCCGCGGCGCAGCTTGCGGTAGCGCGACTCGAGCCAGAGGTTGCAACGCGGGCGTTGGCCCGGCGGAGGTACGGCGGAAGACATCGGCCCGGCAAGCGAACCGACGAAGTGGCCCCGGCGCAAGCCCGCGGCCGCGTCCCTCGTGCGATCAGCGGCCGGTCGGAGCGGCCTGGCGGGTCGCCTTGCGCAGCGCGGAGTTCTGGCGCTCGGTGCGCCGCTCCAGGAATCGGCCCAGCAGCCCGAACAGTTCACGCACGTCGATCGGCGTCTGCACGAAGCTGTGGATGTTGTACTTCGACTTGTCCACGCTCATGTCGCGCATGCTGCGCGGCGAAGTCAGCACGAACAGCTCGGTGGTCGTGTCGAACGAGCGCAGGTGGTGCAGCAACTTCACCGTCTCCTTGACGCGCGGATCGACGCCGAGGAACACGCAGTCGAAGTGCCGCCCGCGCACCTCGTTGATGCCGGCGTGGCCACTGCCGACGGTGACGTGGAACTCGGGGCTCTGCTGCAGCCCCACCTTGACCTGATCGCGCACCAACGGGTCGTTTTCGACGAGCAGCACTTCCATGGATGTTCTCCGACGCTGCTATCGGCAGGTCGGGCGCCGCCGACGGCACCCATCGGCACGACGCGTTGCCAACGCACCGTTGACCCCTGGCGGCGCTACCGGTGTCGTGCGTGGATGACGTTCCTCGCCGGAGTCGACGAAGCCGGGCTCGGGCCGATCCTCGGCCCGCTCGTCGTCGGCGGTGTCGCGCTGACCGGGCCAGCCGGGCAGGACCCGTGGAAGCTGCTGAAGCGGCACGTGTCGCGCAGCAAGCACGAGAAGGGCAAGGTCCGCGTCGCCGACAGCAAGAAGGTCAACCAAGGGCCGCACGGCCTGCAGCGCCTCGAGGAGACGGCACTGTCGTTCTGGTGCGCGCAGCATGGCGAACTGCCGCGCTCGCTCGCGCACTGGCTCGAACTGCTCGGCACCGACATGGCGGCGATCGCGCGCTGCCCGTGGTACGCGGAGACCGAACTGCCGCTGCCGCTGTGCGCCGACGCCGGCTTCGTGCAGCTGCACGGCGAACTGCTGGCGCGCGCGCTGCGCAACGGCGGCGTGCAGATCGTCGACATCGCGGTGCGCGCGGTCGACGTCGAGGAATGGAACGCACTGATCGCCGACACCGACAACAAGAGCCGCGCGCACTTCCACGCCTACGCCGAGGTGCTCGGCCGGTTGTTGCGCTGCCTGCCGGTCGACCTCGACGGCCATCTGGTCGCCGACCGCTGCGGCGGCCGCATGCACTACGCGCACGACCTGCGGCGCCTGTGCCCTGACGACGTCGTCGAGACCGTGCAGGAAGAACCAGCGGTCTCCAGCTACCGGCTGCGGCGCGACACGCGCACCGCGACGATCACGTTCGCCGAACGCGGCGAGGACCGTGCGTTCCCGACGGCGCTGGCGAGCTGCTTCGCGAAGTACCTGCGCGAACTGATGGTCGAGTGCCTGAACCGCTGGTTCATCGCGCGCGTGCCCGGCCTGCAGCCGACCGCCGGCTACTACGTCGACGGCCACCGCTTCCTCGCCGACGTCGGTCCGCAGCTGGCGACGCTTTCGGTGCCGACGCAGCGACTGGTCCGCGTGCGCTGATCACCGATCAACCGTCGAAACCGGCGTCGTCGGCCAACTCGGCGCCGTTGGCGGCCTCGACCGCGAGCTGGTCGCAGCGCTCGTTCTCGGCATTGCCGGTGTGGCCACGCACCCACTGCCAGTCGATCTCGTGCTCGCCGATCGCCGCCAGCATTCGCTCCCACAGGTCGCGGTTCTTGACCGGTTCCTTGCTTGCCGTGCGCCAACCGCGCTTCAGCCAGCCCGCGAGCCAGCCCTTGCTCAGCGCGTGCACCACGTACTGCGAGTCGGACCACAGCTGTACCTGGCAGGGCCGCGTCAGCGATTCGAGGCCGACGATCGCGCCCAGCAGCTCCATGCGGTTGTTGGTGGTGCGCTTGAACCCGGCCGCCAGTTCCTTGCGATGCGCGCCGAACAGCAGCACGGTGCCATAGCCACCCCGGCCCGGATTGCCGAGGCACGCGCCGTCGCTGTAGATCGTGACCGTCGGTCGAGCCGCCATCGCGCCGGGCATAGCGGAGCACGCGCACGCTGACAACCGCGAGCCCGCGTCAGGCCACGGTCGGCACGAACGCCACCAGCTGCGGCCACAGCTCGCCGAAGTCCGCGTCGAGCGCCGCGTAGTGCTGCCGCAGCAGTTCGGCCCCGCGAGCCAAGGGCGTCGGCCGCGCGAGACGCTGCGCCATCAACCCTAGCACGCGCTCGATACCCTCGATGCTGGCGTAGCCGGCGAGCCAGCCGTCGGCAGTGAACCGCGGCAGCACGTGCTGCAGCCGCGCCGGCAGCAGTTCGCGATGCGCGTGCAGTTCCCCGTGCACGGTGTCGAGGAACGCGACCAACGCCCCACCATCACCGTGCTGCGGCCAATCGCGCGCCAGGAAGTGGTCGAACCAGACGTCGACGAGCACCCCGCCGAAGCGCCGGAACGGCGGCTGCAGCCGCTGCCGCGCCCGCACGGCGACCGGATGGGCGTCGACGAAGCGATCGATCGCGCGGTGCATGCGCACGCCGCGCTGCAGCTCGGGATGCAGTGCTGCGACGTCGGTGCCACGCACGAAGTCGCCGGCCAGGTTGCCCAGGCGCAGCAACGGCTCGTTCGGCGCAAGGCGCAGGTGGGCAAGCCAGTTCATCGCTCGGTGCTGGCGGATCCGCGCGCCGGCCGCGCGTTCCACCGGGAACAACACCCTAGTGCACGCTCACCGCAGCCACCATCCGCCAACGCGACCGGCCGGGTGCTGCCGGGCCGCGTTTCGCGCACCTCCGCCGACATGCCGACCGGAACGCTACGCTCGCTGCCCAGGGACCCTAGCAGGCACCGGTTCGCGCTGCCGACCCTGCTGAGCCTGTTGCCGGCGAATGACCCAGCGCGCCTAGCGCGCGCTACGCGCC
>CAMAUH010000240.1 GCA_945861365.1 Candidatus Kuenenia stuttgartensis | reverse complement strand
CTGCAGCTGCAACACCGCCGCGGCGTCGACGAGGTCGGTCTTGTTGATCACCAGCACGTCGGCGAACTCGACCTGCTCCACCAGCAGGTCGTCGACGGTGCGGTCGTCGTCGTCGCCGAGGGCGATGCCGCGTTCGCGCAACTCCACTGCGGCACCGAGATCGCGCGGGAACGCCGCCGCATCGACCACCGTGACCATGGTGTCGAGGCGCGCGACGTCGGCCAGTCGGCTGCCGTCCTCGGCCTCGAACGTGAACGTCTCGGCGACCGGTAGCGGCTCGCCGATGCCGGTCGACTCGATCAGCAGGTAGTCGAACCGCCCGGCCCGCGCCAGCTTGCCGACCTCGACCAGCAGGTCCTCGCGCAGCGTGCAGCAGATGCAGCCATTGCTCATCTGCACGAGCTTCTCCTCGACGCGGTGCAAGCCACCGTTCGCGGCGACCAGCGCCGCGTCGATGTTCACCTCGCTCATGTCGTTGACGATCACGGCGACCCGCAGCCCCGCGCGGTTGTGCAGCACGTGGTTCAGCACGGTCGTCTTGCCGGCGCCGAGGAAGCCCGACAGCACGGTCACCGGCAGCCTGGACGTGGGCTTCATGCGTGCCCCCCGCAACCATCGTGGCAACCGTGCCGGTCGGCAGCACTCGCCGGAACCGCCACGCCCTCGCCCGTCGCGTCGAAGCCGTCGAACCCCGCGGCACCGTCCTCCTGCGCGAGCACGTCGATGCTCAGCAGGATCCGCGGGCTGCCGCCCACCGCCGGCGAGCGGTGCACGGCGCCGCGCCCGGCGTTGCCCGGCCACGCTTCGCCCTTGCACAGCGCCACGGCGAACTCCGGCACCCGCTGCACCACGGCACCGGGCCGCAGCAGGCCCGAGTTCGCATCGGCAACCCCACCGGAGCGGTGGCCGAGCCAGCGCCGGTCGACGTCCTCGTCCGCCAGCCACTCGGTACCGGCCCCGCAGTAGGTGGTCAGCAGCCGGACGCCGACGAAGTCCGTGTGGAACCGGGGACACATCGGCTGCTGCAGCCGCACCAGCCGCACCCCGAGGCGCGTGGCGCCGGTCAGGTCGGCGAACATGCGGGTCAGCCAGCGCACGTCGGCGGTGAACGCCGCCGCCCCCGCCGGATCGGCCAGTTCGGCGTACCCCGGCAGCGGCGACCACGTCGCGAGCCCCGCCACGTCGGTCTCGAGGACCTGCTCGAGCGCCTCGCGGGCTAGCACGTCCTGCGCGAACGCCCGCAGCGCTGGGTCGACTGGCCGCTGCCAAATGGCGATCTGCACGACCGGTTCGTGGAGTCGGAACAGCCCGTCGACGGTGTCCGTGACGACGGACGCCGCGGCGGATGCGAAGCTGGTTTCGCTCATCACTCCCGGGTGCCGGACGCGGCTGCCGAGTTCCCGAGGCCGCGGCGGATTCCCGACCACGTCAAGTCGCGGGCGCGATCCAGCCGAAGGAACCACCCATGGGAACGGAACTGCGCAGCCGCCGGGCGGTCGGCTTGCTGGTCGGAGGGCTGTGCCTGACGCACGCATTCGCGCAGCACGCACCGCACACGCCCGCAGCGCCGTCGGCAGCCTCGACCTCGCACCAGGATCCCAAGTCCGCAGCGGAGCAGAAGCGCGGCGCCTCGACCGCCCCCACCCACGCGCCCAACCCGACCCTGCCACCACTGCTCGCGTTCCAGCACATCCAGAACGGCAACGCCGCCGCCGTGCAGGCCCTCGCGCATCGGCACGACTTGCCAAGGCCGCTGCCGCGCCCCGCCGGAGCTGGCCGCTACCTGTGCGCGGTGCTGGTCTGCTGCGACGTCGACGTGTCGATGCACGAGCTGCTCGGCCTGCGCCGCGAGGACGTGTTCGTGGTCAGCGCGCCGGGCCCCTTCGCGACGGCGGAGACGCTGGCCGCACTCGAACGCACGCTGTTGGCCGAACGCGTGCCGTTGCTGCTGGTGGTCGGCCATGCCGACTGCCGTTGGCTGCAGCCGCGCAAGCCGGACACGGTGGCCGACGCCATCGATCGCCGCGTCGACACCGCCCGCGAGCAAGCCGCACGCAACCAGCAGCCTCTGCCGAAGACCATCGTGCAACTGCAGCGCGAACTGCTGCTCGCCAGCTCGGAAGCGCTGCAGCAAGCCGTGCGCGAAGACACGCTGCGCGTGTTCCCGGCCGAACTCGACACACGCCGCGGCGCCCTGCTGTGGCACCACCAGCGTGCGGACGCGATGCCGCTGGCACCGGTGAAGTGATGCACGCTGTGGAGAACGGCCCACGTTCTCCAGACCCTGAGGACAAAGAAAGTTGCGGCGGGCTCTCCATTCGCCGCGCCGTCGTCGCTCCAATGGCGCGCCCTCGTGCCGGTCCCGCACGAGGCTCGCCACGCTCTGACCCCTCGCCCGGGCAACCGCCCGCTGTTCGCATGCGCACCCAGCTCGGCACCTATTGCCAGCAGTTCGACGGCACGTTGCGGCCGCTGCTGCAGGATCTGGCCACCGCGATCCAAGCGCTCGAGAAGGCGCCCCCCGACGCGCCGGGCCGCCCGCTGCAGACGCCGCTGCTGGAACTGCAGCACCAGCTGAAGGCGCTGTGCGACAAGGTCAGCGAACAACAGGCCTACGTGCTGATCTTCGGCCCGCTGAAGAGCGGCAAGTCGACGCTGATGAACGCCATCGCCGGCGCCTACGTCAGCGAGGTGTCCAGCCTGCCCGCCTACCCGTGCCTCGTCTTCGTCAGCGCCGGTGCGCAACGCGAGTACGTGGTGACGAACTACGACGGGGCAAGCAAGACCTGGAAGGACGCCCGCGAGCTGGCGCAGCACATCGACAAGGCGCACGGCGAACTCGCCGCCGCGATCCGTGCCGCCGAGCAGCGCGGCGTATCGTTCGATCCGCAGGAGCACTTCCCGCAGGCCATCCGCCGCGTCGACGTGCGCGTGCCCGGCAGCGAGCTGGCGACCACCGGCGCCGTGCTGGTCGACACGCCCGGGCTCTACACGCGCATGCGCTTTGGCTACGACCGCATGACGCGCGAGTTCCGCTCGGCCGCAGCGTGCGCGATCTTCGTGGTGAAGAGCGACACGCTGTTCCTCGAGCAGGTGTTCGCCGAGTTCCAGCAGCTGCTCGACCTGTTCTCGCGCATCTTCCTGGTCGTCAACGTCGACTCGCACAAGCGCGATGTCTCGCCCGACGGCAAGCTGGTGCCGAGCCTCGAGCAGTCGCAACCCGAAGCCGTGCTGAAGGCGTTCGAGCAGCTGGCGATGTCGGCGCCGCTGCAGCGCGCGGCGAAGGAAGGCAAGGTGCGCATGTTCCCGGTCGACCTGCTGCACGCCGCGAGTTCGGCCCTGCAGAAGGCGCCGCTCGAGCAGAGCAGCCAGGGCTTCCAGGCCTTCCGCAAGGAACTCGGCGACTACCTGGCCAGCAGCGACTACCTGTCGGCGTTCCTGCACGACTCGCTGCAGCGCGGCAAGGCGCTGCTCGGCGAGGTGATGCAACACGTCGGCGGCCACGAGATGCAGCGGTTGCTGCAGCAATTGCGCGACGTCGACGAGCAACTCGACTGGCTGCGCAAGGAAGAGCAGCGCGTGCAGATGACGCTGCAGTACGACTGGTCGGCCGCGTTCGCGCGCGGCCAGCGTGATGTCGATGCCGAAGCCGAGCGCTTCGCGCGCGACGCCGGCGCCAAGTTGCTGCGCACGCTGGGCGCGTCGATCGACACGTGGTTCCTGTCGAGCCACAGCCTCGACTGGCTGGTCAGCGGCCAGTGGACGCCGCTGGTGCGCGACTACCGCGAAGAGGTCTGCGGCGCCGCCCGCCGCGCCTACGAGCAGGTCGCCGGCCAGCTCGATGCCGGACTCGACCTGCCCGACGGCGTGCCCGAACTGGTGCGCCGCGCCGGCGTCGACCTGCGGCAACTGAAGGCGCACGCCCTGGCCAAGGCCGGCGCGGTCGGCTGGCCAGCCCGCACCTCGGTGCCCGTCGAAGTCGGGGCGATCCCGATCAAGAAGAGCGTGCTCGACGTGGTGTCGTTCCGGTCGCTGGAGCGCGTGCGCGAACGCCTGTTCGGGGCCCCCGACAAACCCGAGGTGAAGATCCCCGGCAAGGAGAAGGCCGCGCGCCTCGGCGAGCCCGGTCGCCTGCACCTGCACCAGTGCGTCGCGCAGTTCCGCGCGCAACTGCTGCCCGAGACGATCGCCGTGCTGCGCGAGTACTTCGGCCCCCGCTGCCTGCAGGCGGCCACCGAGGCGCTGCGCGCGGGCCTGCAGGGTTACCTGCCGCGCGTGCAGCAGCGCCAACAGGAGCTGCAGGCGGCCCGCGCCAGCCTGCTGGCACTCAGCGAACCGCTGCGGCACCTCGCCGCCGGCGCCACCAGCCGCGTGCCGGCGTTGGCCGAACTCGGCAAGGCATTCGATCAGGACGTCGCCAGCACCAAGGATGTCGTGCTGCAGCCGACGGCCCCACGCTCGCGCGTCGCGCACTCCGAACACCGCGCCAGCGCGGCGACCGTGAAACGACCTACGCCTTGACACACGCCCGTCGGCAGCGGCCAATGCCGCTCCGATGGCCGAAGCCGAGGACCGAACGCCAGGGCTGCTCGAACGCTGGCACCAAGGTGACGAGCAGGCGCTGGCCGAGCTGGTGCAGTTGCACGTCGGCTGGCTGCGCGAACACGTCGAACGCCGCCTCGGCGCCTTCCTGCGCGCCCGCGCCGACGTCGACGACTACCTGCAGGACGCGATCGGCGACTTCCTGCGCTACGGCCCGCGCTTCCAGGTGCGAGATGGCGCGCAGTTCCGCTCGCTGCTGGCGAAGATCGCCGAGAACACGCTGCGCGACCGCAACGACTGGTTCCGCGCCAAGCGCCGGCATCTGGGCACGCAGGTGGTGCTCGGCAACGACAGCGTGCTGCCGCTCGACCCGGCGCTGCAGCGCAGCACCACGCCGAGCCGCGACGCCAGCCGCACCGAGACGCGCGACTGGGTGCGCCTGGCACTCGAACTGCTCGAGGCTGAAGACCGCAAGATCCTGATCGAGCGCGAGTACGAGGACCGTTCCTTCGTCGACATCGGCAACGACCTCGGCATGACGGCGAACGCGACCCGCATGCGCTGGGCGCGGGCCGTGGCCCGCCTCGCCGAGCTGATGCGCGAACTGCAGGGTGGCCGCATCCAGCCCGAGGCGCGGCAGTGACCACGCCGCCGCCTGGCGATCGGCTCGAACGCGCCCTGCAAGCCTGGCTCGCGGCGACGCCGACGACGCACGCCGAAGGCGATGCGCTGCTGGCCGCGAACCCCGAACTCGCGGAACTGCTGGCGCCGATGGTGCAGGGCACCCCGCCCGGGGAGGCCCCCGCCGACGAACGCGTGCTGGGCGACTTCCGGCTGGTCCGCGAACTCGGTCGCGGTGGCATGGGCATCGTCTACGAGGCCTGGCAGCGATCGCTGGATCGCCGGGTCGCGGTCAAGGTGCTGGTGCCGGCGATGGTCGCGAACCCGGCGGCAGTGGCCCGCTTCCGCCGCGAGGCCACATCCGCCGGACGATTGCAGCACGCGAACATCGTCGAAGTGTTCGGCTTCGGCAGCGACGGTGACGAGCACTTCTTCGCGATGCAGTTCATCGACGGTGCGCCGCTGCAGGAAGTCAGCGGCCGGTTCCGCACGCCAGCGGCGGCGATCGGCCTGGCCCGGCAACTGGTCGATGCGCTGGCACACGCGCACGAGGCCGGCATCGTGCATCGCGACGTCAAGCCGGCGAACGTGCTGGTGCGCGCCGACGGCGTCGCACTGCTGACCGACTTCGGGGTCGCGCGCGACGACGCCCTGCCGTCGCTGACGCGCGAAGGCGGCTTCCTCGGCACGCTCGACTACGCGTCGCCGGAGCAGGTGCGCGGCGAAGTGGTCGACGCACGCACCGACCTGTGGGCGGTCGGCGTCATCCTGCACGAGCTGTTGGCCGGCGAGCATCCGTTCACGACGCCGACGCAGCAGGGCACGATGCACAGCATCCTGATGCGCGAGCCGCGCAGCCTGCGCGGTCGCACCGGCGTCAGCGACGACCTGGCCGCGGTGGTCGACCACGCCCTCGCCAAGGAACGGCATCGCCGCTACGCGACCGCGACGGCCATGCTGGCCGACCTCAGCGCCCTGGAACGCGGCGACCCGGTCTCGGTGCGCCTGCCGGGTCGCACCGAACGTCTGCGCCGCTGGGCCGCGCGCGAACCCTGGCGCGCAGTGGCGGCGGTGGCGCTGCTGCTCGGCGTACCGATGCTCGCCGGCACGGTCGGCTACCTGGTGGCGAATGCCGGCCGCATCGAAGTGGCGACCCGCGCCGAGGTGCGGCAAGCGCGCGAGGAGCTGCTGTCCAGTGCATCGGTCAGCCTGGTCGACAGCAACGTCGCGGCGGGCCTCGCGACCTTGGCGACGATCGAAGCTGGAGACGAGGAAGCCGCGGTGCTGCGCGCGCTGCTGCACATGCGGCGCGATGACGCCGATGCGGCGCGGCACGCCCTGCATGGCCAGACCGGGGCCATCGCCGCGCTGGTGCGCCAGGTCCTCGACCATCCCCTGCCGGTCGGCGCGGAACCGGACCTGGCGAAGGTCGAGGCCTTCGAGTGCTTCGTCCGCGCCCACGTGCTGTTCGCCGCCGCCAACCACCGCGGCAACCGCTCCCGGCCGCTGCTGCAGCAGGCGC
>CAMAUH010000239.1 GCA_945861365.1 Candidatus Kuenenia stuttgartensis | reverse complement strand
ACCGGCGAGAGCGGCACCGGCAAGGAAGTCGCGGCGCGTGCGCTGCACCAGAGCGGCCCGCGGCGGCGCGGCGAGTTCGTCGCGGTCAACGTCGCGGCGATCGCCGACGGGCTGCTGGAGAGCGAGCTGTTCGGCCACCAGAAGGGCGCCTTCACCGGTGCCGATCGCGATCGCCCGGGCCTGCTGCGGCAGGCCGCCGGCGGCACGTTGTTCCTCGACGAGATCACCGAGATGGATCTCGAGCTGCAGGCCAAGCTGCTGCGCGCGCTGGAGCAGAAGCAGGTGCGGCCGGTCGGCAGCGAGCGCGAGTACGGCATCGACGTGCGCGTGGTCGCCGCCACCAACCGTTCGGTCCAGCAGGCGATCGCCGAACGGCGTCTGCGCGAAGACCTCTACTTCCGCCTGGCGGTGGTGACGGTGCAGTTGCCGCCGCTGCGCGAACGGCTCGACGACGTCGTGCCGATCGCCGAGCACTGCCTGCAGCAGCTGGCGCGCGAGCAGTCGGTCGCGGCGCCGCCGATCGGCCCCGCGTTGGCCGCAGCGCTGCGGGCGCGCGCCTGGCCTGGCAATGTCCGTCAGCTGCGCAACGAGATGCAGCGGCTGTGGGCGATGGCGGCCGGCGGCGAACTGCTCCCCGAACTGCTGTCGCCCGTGGCGCCCGTCGCAGCGACGGCGGGGCCGGGGCCGCAGGAGTACGACCTCGCGTCGCTGGAGCGCTGGGCGATCGAGCGCGCGCTGACTGCAGCGGGCGGCAACAAGGCGGAGGCGGCGCGCTTGCTCGGCATCGGTCGCCGCACGCTGTACGACAAGCTGGCTGAACGGTCGACCGAACCGCCGACTGGCTGAGTGCGTCGCGACGACTGTGCGGAACCTGCACAGCCGAGCGGCGGCCGCGCGTCGCGATGTCATCCCCGGCCCAGCGGTGGCGCGCCGCGCGAACGAGTAGTTGCCACGCAAATCCGCGTTTGCTGCCCGTTGGCGCGGTCTGCCGGTGAAGGCCCAAGTTGGCTGTCGCGGTTGGCATCGCGGTTGCCCTGACCCGGACATGCGTTGCCGTTCCCCATTGCTGCTCGCCGCACTCGCGGTGGCCCTGCCTGCGCAGGCGCCGCGACTCGTCGACAGCCTGGCGGCACCGCTCGCGTACCTGGTGCTCGAAGCGATGCCGGCGCCAGCACCGGGGGCCGTCGCCAAGGATCGCGAAGCCGGTCCGGTGCAGCGGCTGCTCGCCGACCCGTCGCTCGACGTGTTGTTCGGTGGTGGCGCGCCGAGCGAAACCGGCCCGACTGCGAATCCCTCGATCGCGAATCCCTCGATCGCGAATCCGTTGGCGCTGGCGCGCGGCCTGTTGACGCGCAGCACCGGGGAACTGGAGATCGCGTTGACGAGCATCGCCGTGGATGCCGGCAAGCCGCGCCTCGTGTTGCGCGCGCGGCTGCAGGGCGACGCGGTGACGCGGCTGCGCGAGGTGCTGCAGGCGGGCAACCTCGCCGCGCCGTCGCGGCAGCTCGGTGGGAACCAGACCTACGCGCTGCGTGACGCGCGCGATGCGGATGCGGTGGAGATCGCGTTGCTCGGCAGCGACCTGCTGGTCGGCAACGACGCCGGCGCGCTGGAAGAACTGCTGCAGCCAGCACGCGGCACCAGCGCCGCGCCGGCCCGCACGCTGGCGACCGATGCGCGTTTCCAGAGCCTGCGCCGGCAGGCCAGCGGCGGCCCGGGTTCGCTGCAGGTGTACGCCGACTGGCAGCGCATCGGCAGCCGCTTGCAATCGCAGGTCGACGGGGTGCCCGGCGAACTGCTGCGTTCGTCTGGCCTCGGGGAAGCGCGGGCGGTGCTGGCGACCGTCGCGTCGGCGCAGAGCGGCTTCGCCGCCAACCTGCTGCTCGACTACGACGTGGTGCCGGCGAAGACTGCACCGCGGCTTCGCCCGGCGCGCCCGCGCCAGGGGCCGCCGCCGCCTCGCCAGGGTGGTGAGCGCGACCTGCCGCCGCACCGCGACGAGTTCGGGCATCACGACGAGTTGGGCATCGATGGTTGGTTCGCGGCCGTGCGCCCGCAACCGGCGCGGCAACTGCAGGCGGAGCTGCCGGGCGGCACCGTCGGCGGCCTCGTGCTCGCGCTCGACCTCGAATCGGTGGCGCGCCGTTCGCACGCCGGCGCGCACCTGCTGCAGGATGTCGAGAACGCCTTCGCGATGGCCGACCTCGAGTTCGAGCGCTGCGTCGGCGCGCGCCTCGGCGGGGCCGGCGCACTGCGCCTCTATCTGAAGCCATCGGTCGGCAGCACGGCATCGAGCGATGGCCTGCGCGCCGTGTACACGTTGCGCGCGAAGAGCCGCAAGGCCGCGACGGACCTGTTCGACGACCTGCGCCGCGTCACCGAGCGGGCTGGCATCGGCCGACTGCTCGGCCGCGATGGCAAGCCGGCCGGGCGCGAACGGAAGGGTTCCGAACTGCTCGAGCTGCAGGCTCGCAGAGGCCACACGACGATGTGCGTGACGCCGGTCGACGACCTCGTCGTGCTCGCCGCCGATGCGGAAACCCTGGCCGCCGCGATCGACGAGCTGCGTATGGGCGATCGTTCGCGCACGCGCCGCGACCAGGCCTTGACCTCGGCCTTGCAGTCGATCGGCAGCGATCGGGTCGCCGGCCTCTTCGATGTCGACCTGACGCCGCTGTTCGAACGTCTCGCCGGCGCCTTCGGCGCCGCCGGGGCGAACCTGGATCTGTCGCAGCTGCCGAAGCGCCACATCGGTTGCCTCGAACTGCTGACGCAGGAAGGCGGCACGACGATCCGCTGCAGTGTGTTGTCGTCGCGTTGACCGTTCCCGTCCTGCTCTTTCTCGCCTCCCGATGCTTCGCCCGTCGCTCCCCGCGACGTCGCGAAGTCCTTTGATCTTGCGGTGTTCGTCGGCGTTCGCGCCGGCGCGCACCGACGGATGCACGGACAGTGACCGAGGCCAGCCCGAACCTGGGGCAGGCTGGGCTGACCGGAGTCGTTCCGCGCGTGTTGCGCGGACCGTGCATCCGACCCTTCTACGGGCGCGTGGTTCGTTGGTCCGTGGTCGTCGTTCCTAACCGGGGCAGGCAGGAACGGTGGCTGCGGTCGCGTGGAGTCCACGCGGCGAACCATGCGCCCGCATTTTCTTTCGCGGCGAACTCGCTTCCGGGCGGCTGCGCACCGCGCGCCCTTCCGTCCCTTGCACGTGCGTCCTACAACGGCCGCCATGCACAGTGACGGCGCCGACGGTCGCGACGACAATCCTGCCGCGGAGGATCCGGCCAGTGGCCAGGCTGCCGGCCCAGCGCCCCGCACCAGCGGTGTCACGGTCGACGGCGACAAGGCCGCCAACTCCGTCGTGGTGCAGGACAGCCTGCCCGACACGCTGTTCGTGTTCCCGCTGCGCAAGGCGGTGCCGTTCCCGCAGCTGATGATGCCGCTGCTGCTCGACACGCCGCAGCTGCGCGAGATCGTCGCCAAGGCCGAGGCGCACAACGGCCACCTGCTGCTGGTGCTGCAGAAGGACGCCGAGCACGAGCCGAAGTCGACCGCGGACCTGTACGAGGTCGGCGTCATCACGCGCGTGCTGAAGTCGCTGAAGCTGCCCGATGGCGGCATGTCGGCGATGACGCAGGGCCTGCGCCGCGCCCGCATCGTCAAGGTCGTGCGCGAACAGCCGCACATGGTCGTGCGCGTGAAGGAACTGGTCGACATCCCGGCGCAGGGCGAGCGCGCCGCGTCGCTGTTCCGCCTGCTGCAGAAGCACCTGCGCCAGCTCGCGGAGATGCAGGAGCAGCTCGACACCGGGTTCGCGACCGCCCTGCTGAACGTCGACGACAGCAGCCAGCTCGCCGACTTCTCGGCCGGCATCGTGCGCAAGGTCGAGGACCGCCAGCGCCTGCTCGAGCAGGTCGACGTCGAGCAGCGCCTCGAACTCGCGCTGCAGTTCGCGATGGCCGAGAGCGAGCTGGTCGCGCTCGACCAGAAGATCCAGAGCGAGATCCGCGACAAGGCGGAGAAGGCGCAGAAGGACTACTTCCTGCGCGAGCAGCTGAAGATCATCCGCCGCGAACTCGGCGAGGAGAAGGATCCGCGCGCGCTCGAACTGCAGCGCCTGGAGACGGCGATCGACAAGGCGAAACTGCCCGATGCGGCGCTGAAGCGCGCGCGCGAGGAACTGACGCGGCTGCAGACGACGCCGGTCGAGTCCGGCGAGTACGGCGTGATCCGCAACTACCTCGACTGGCTGGTGGCGCTGCCGTGGAGCGTGTCGACGACCGACGACACCGACCTCGAGCGCGCCGGCCGCGTACTCGCCGACGACCACTACGGCCTCGACGAGGTCAAGGACCGCATCCTCGAGTTCCTCGCCGTGCGCAAGCTGCGCCCGGGCCACCCGGGTTCGATCCTGTGCTTCTCCGGCCCGCCGGGCGTCGGCAAGACCAGCCTCGGCCGCAGCATCGCGCGTGCGACCGGCCGCAAGTTCGCGCGCTTCTCGCTCGGCGGCATGCGCGACGAAGCGGAGATCAAGGGCCACCGCCGCACCTACATCGGCGCCTTGCCCGGCCGCATCCTGCAGTGCCTGAAGGCCGCCGGCAGCAACAACCCGGTGCTGCTGCTCGACGAGATCGACAAGCTCGGCAACGACTTCCGCGGCGACCCGAGTTCGGCGCTGCTCGAAGTGCTCGACCCCGAGCAGAACCACCACTTCCAGGACCATTACCTCGACGTGCCGTTCGACCTGTCGAAGGTGATGTTCCTCGCCACCGCGAACGTGCTGTCGCAGATCCCCGAGCCGCTGCGCGACCGCATGGAGATCCTCGAGATCCCCGGCTACCTGCTCGAGGAGAAGGTGCAGATCGCGCGCCGCCATCTGTTGCCGAAGCAGCTCGAACGGCACGGACTGACCGGCAAGCACCTGTCGGTCGGCCTGCCGGTGCTGAAGCACATCGTCGCCGAGCACACGCGCGAAGCGGGCGTGCGCGGCCTCGACAAGGTCGTGCAGCGCCTGTGCCGCAAGGTCGCGCGCGGCGTCGCGGCGGGCGAACAGGGCCCGGGTGCGCTGAGCCTCGCCGAGATGGCGAAGCTCCTCGGTCGCCCGCGCTTCCAGCCCGAGGAACGGCGCAAGCAGAAGCTCGCCGGCGTCGTGCAGGGTCTCGCGTGGACGCCGTTCGGCGGCGACGTGCTCTACGTCGAAGCGATCGCCAGCAAGGGCAAGGGCAACCTGCAGCTGACCGGCAGCCTCGGCGACGTGATGAGCGAGTCGGCCAAGCTGGCGCTCAGCTTCCTGCGCGGCCACGCCAAGCGGTTCGGCCTCGACGTCGCGAAGATGGCCGAGGTCGACCTGCACCTGCACTTCCCCGCCGGTGCCATCAAGAAGGACGGGCCGTCGGCCGGCATCGCGATCGCGTGCGCGTTCCTCGGCGCCCTGCTCCACAAGACGGCGCCGATGGACCTGGCGATGACCGGCGAACTGACCGTCGTCGGCGAAGTGCTGCCGATCGGCGGCGTGCGCGAGAAGGTGCTCGCGGCGAAGAACTTCGGCTTGAAGCGCGTGCTGCTGCCGCAGGGCAACGAGGCGGAGGCGAAGGAGCTGAAGCCCGAGCTGGTCGAGGGCATCACGATCCACTTCGCGGAACGGTTCGAGCAGGTGTTCGACCTGGTGTTCGGCGCTGCAGCGCGCGGCAAGCCGGCCAAGCCGCGCGCTCACTGACCGCCCGCCTGCACGGCTGCGAGACCCGTGCGAGCCGGACCGGAAACAGCGCGTCGCCATCGGGCGCGCGCTGGCGATACTGGCGCGGTGACCGAACGCCACTATCTCGTCGTCTGCCCGCTCGGACTCGAAGTCGTGCTCGCCGAAGAACTGCGGGCGCTCGGTGCTGGCGACATCGATCCCCGCTTCGGCGGCGTGGCCTGCACCGGCGACCAGGCACTCGGCTACGCGATGTGCTTGTGGCTGCGTTCCGCGTCGCGCGTGCAGGAACGGCTCGCACACGGTCGCGTGCGTACGCGCGAGGACCTGCACGCGCTGGCCAGCAGCGTCGATTGGTCGCGCAGCATCACGGCCACGCAGGCGCTGCTCGTCGAAGGCACCGTCAAGGCGAGCTTCGCCAGCGACACCCGCTTCCCGTTGTTGGTCGTCAAGGACGCCGTCTGCGACCAGTTCCGTGAGCGCACCGGCGAGCGGCCTTCGGTCGACAAGGAGCGGCCCGACCTGCGCATCCGCCTCGTGCTGCAGGAGGACACAGCCACGCTCTACCGCGACCTCGGCGGCTCGCTGCACGAACGCGGCTACCGCACCGGCACCCATCGCAGCGCGCTGCCCGAAGCGACCGCCGCCGGCCTGCTGCTGCACACGGAGTGGGATCGCCGCGCGCCGATGTGCGATCCGATGTGTGGCTCGGCGACGTTCCTGATCGAGGCCGCGTGGCTGGCGACCGATCGCGCGCCGGGGCTCGGCCGGACGTTGCCGTGCGTCGGTTGGCCCGACGCCGAGGCGGCGACGTTCGCGCGGCTGCACGAAGAGGCGGTCGCGCGCGCGCAGCGCGGTGCCGACACGGTGCTCCGGCTCGCGGGCAACGACCGCCATGCCGGCGCGCTGGTGGTCGCGCGGCAGGCGATCGCGGCGGCCGGCCTCGGCGACCGCATCGCGCTTCGCCACGGCGACTGCGCCGACTATGTGCCGCCGTTGCCGACC
>CAMAUH010000238.1 GCA_945861365.1 Candidatus Kuenenia stuttgartensis | reverse complement strand
ACCGCCGGGCTGCGCAGCGTCGGCCACTGGACCGACGCGAACGGCTGGTTCGCGTTCTTCGTCGCGGTCCCCGCCAGCGCGTAGGTGCGCTGGAAAGGAACGCGGCGCACAGGTCGCCGATCGTCTGCACACTGCCGCGACGGCGCGATGCCAACGCCACCAGACACCACGCTCGCCTGCCGCGCTCGGCAGGCCGATGAAAGCGATTGACAGCCTCCTGGAGCACGCCGACCCTGGCTGCCCGCAACCGCGACCGCAATCCCGTTGACCGCCCAAGACCGCAACCTGCGCCGCCATGACGGCACCGTCGACCGCACCGACCGCGAGCGCCTGCTGCGCCAGCGCGGCTGCGTCATGTGGTTCACCGGACTGTCGGGCTCCGGCAAGTCGACCGTGGCACGCGCGCTCGAGCAGCGCCTCGCCGCCGCGGGCCACCTCGTCTACGTGCTCGACGGCGACAACATCCGGCTGGGCCTGTGCAAGGACCTCGGCTTCAGCGATGCCGACCGCAGCGAGAACATCCGGCGCATCGGCCATGTCGCCGCCCTGTTCGTCGACGCCGGCGCGATCGTGCTGACCGCGTTCATCTCACCGTTCCGCGCCGACCGCGCCCTGGCGCGCGACACCGTCGGCGCCGCCGACTTCCTCGAGGTCTTCGTCGACACGCCGCTCGCCACCTGCGAACAGCGCGATCCGAAGGGTCTCTACAAGAAGGCGCGCGCCGGCCAGATCGCGGCCTTCACCGGCATCAGCAGTCCGTACGAAGCGCCGGACCAACCGGACCTTCGTCTGCGCAATGGCGACCAGCCGCTCGCGGATGCCGTCGCCGAACTCGAGGCCCTGCTGCGCAGCCGCGGCCGCCTGACCGCACCGACCAACCACGCATGACCCTCTACGCACAGAGCCACCTGCAGCAACTGGAGCACGAGAGCATCCAGATCATCCGCGAGGTCGCCGCCGAGTTCGAACGGCCGGTGATGCTGTACTCCATCGGCAAGGACAGCGGCGTGATGCTGCGACTGGCCGAGAAGGCGTTCGCGCCGGCGCGCATCCCGTTCAAGGTGCTGCACATCAACACGCGCTGGAAGTTCCGCGAGATGATCTCGTTCCGCGACAAGTTGATGGCCGACCTCGGCCTCGACTTCGTCGAGTGGATCAACCCGGACGGCGTGCGCGACGACATCAACCCGTTCACGCACGGCACGCAGCGCCACACGCACATCATGAAGACCGAGGCGCTGAAGCAGGCGCTGAACGCCGGCCAGTACGACGCCGCGTTCGGCGGCGCGCGCCGCGACGAGGAGAAGAGCCGCGCCAAGGAGCGCGTGTTCAGCTTCCGCGACCGCTTCCACCAGTGGGACCCGAAGAACCAGCGGCCGGAGCTGTGGAGCCTGTTCAACTGCCGCGTGAACAAGGGCGAGTCGATCCGCGTGTTCCCGCTCAGCAACTGGACCGAGCTCGACGTCTGGCTCTACGTGCACCAGGAACAGCTGCCGATGGTGCCGCTGTACTTCGCGAAGGAGCGGCCGGTGGTCAAACGCGGCGGCACCTGGATCATGGTCGACGACGACCGCATGCCGCTGAATCCCGGCGAGAAGCCCGAGATGCGCAAGGTCCGCTTCCGCACGCTCGGCTGCTACCCGCTGACCGGCGCGATCGAGTCCGAGGCCGACACCGTGCCGAAGATCATCGAGGAGATGCTGCGCAGCCGCGACAGCGAGCGACAGGGCCGCGTGATCGACTACGACGAGGGCGGTTCGATGGAGCAGAAGAAGCGCGAGGGGTACTTCTGATGAGCTACACCCACCAACTGGACGAGCTCGGCATCGAGGGCTACCTCGCCCGCTACGGCAACCGCAGCATGCTGCGGCTGCTGACCTGCGGCAGCGTCGACGACGGCAAGTCGACGCTGATCGGCCGCCTGCTCTACGACTCGCAGACCGTGCACGACGACGTGCTGGCCGCCACGGCGAAGGCCTCGGCCCGCTACGGCACCACCGGCAAGGAAGTCGACCTGGCGCTGCTGGTCGACGGCCTGCAGGCCGAACGCGAGCAGGGCATCACGATCGACGTCGCGCACCGCTACTTCGCGACCGACCGCCGCAAGTTCATCATCGCCGACACGCCGGGGCACGTGCAGTACACGCGCAACATGGCGACCGGCGCGTCCAACTGCGACCTCGCCATCATCCTGATCGACGCGCGCCAGGGCGTGCTCGAACAGACGCGGCGCCACTCGTTCCTGTGCGCGCTGCTCGGCATCCAGCACTTCGTCGTCGCCGTCAACAAGATGGACCTCGTCGACTGGAGCGAACAGCGCTTCGACGAGATCCGCGCCCAGTACACCGAGTTCGCCGCGCGCCTCGAGGTGCGCGACATCCACTTCCTGCCGCTGTCGGCGCTGAAGGGCGAGAACGTGGTGTTCCGCGGCGAGAACATGCCGTGGTTCCAGGGCGCGCCGCTGCTCGAACACCTGGAGACGGTGCACGTCGCCAGCGACCGCAACCTGGTCGACCTGCGCTTCCCGGTGCAGCTGGTGCTGCGGCCCAACCTCGACTTCCGTGGCTTCTGCGGCACGCTGGCCTCCGGCGTGCTGCGCGTCGGTGACCCGATCGCCGTGGTGCCGTCGGGCCGCCAATCGCGCGTGAAGGGCATCCACACGTTCCGCGGCCAGGTCGAAGAGGCGTTCGCGCCGATGGCGGTGACGGTGACGCTGACCGACGAGGTCGACATCAGCCGGGGCGACATGATCGTGGCCCCGAACAACGCACCCGCGCTCGACAACGCGATCGAAGCGATGCTGGTGTGGTTCCACCAGGAACCGATGCAGCTCGGCAAGCAGTACCTGGTCAAGCACACGACGCTGCAGACCGCGGCGGCGGTCACCGACCTGCGCTACCGCATCAACGTCGGCACGCTGCGCCGGGAACCGGCCGCGACGCTGCAGATGAACGAGATCGGCCGCATCCGGCTGGAGACCGCCCGCCCGCTGGCCGCCGATCCGTACGCGAAGAACCGCGGCACCGGCTCGTTCATCCTGATCGACCGCATGAACAACGCGACGGTCGGGGCTGGCATGATCGTCGAACGGCGCTCCGCGGCCGAGACCGTCACGCGCCGCCGCGACAGCGCCGACGCCGGCCGCAACGTGCGCTCGCACCAGGGTCGTCGCCAGGTGACGCCGCAGATGCGCGAACAGCAGGCCGGCCACCGGCCGTTCGTGCTGTGGCTGACCGGCCTGCCGCGCGCCGGCAAGACCTCGCTCGCCTACGCACTCGAGAAGGAACTGTTCGACTGCAACCACCGGGTGCACGCACTCGACGGCGAAGTGCTGCGGCAGGGCCTCAGCCGCGATCTCGGCTTCAGCGGCGCCGACCGCGCCGAACACCAGCGCCGCGCCGCCGAGGTGGCGAAGCTGCACCTCACCCTGGGCTTCAGCAGCATCGTCGCGCTGGTTTCGCCACTGCGCAGCGACCGCGAGCAGGCCCGCGCGATCGCCGGCACCGAACACTTCTTCGAGTTGTTCTGCGACGCGCCGCTCGCCACCTGCGAAGCTCGCGACACCGACAACCTCTACGCCCGCGCCCGCGCCGGCGAGATCGACAACGTGACCGGCATCGACGCCCCCTACGAGACCCCGACGCGTCCCGACCTGCATCTCGACACGATGCGTGACTCCGTCGCCGCCAACGTGGCGAAGGTGATGGCCTTCCTGCGCCAACGTGGACTGATCAAATGAGCAGCTCGGAGCCCGTGATCGAGGCGCGCAACCTCGCGAAGACCTACCGCCTCTACGGCAGCCCCTACGGCCGCCTGCTCGAGCGCATGCCGTGGAACAAGCGGCCGCGGCACACCGAAGTGCGCGCCTTGCAGGACATCACGTTCGACGTGAAGCCGGGTGAGTGCGTCGGTCTCGTCGGCACCAACGGCGCCGGCAAGTCGACGCTGCTGAAGGTGCTGAGCGGCACCACCTACCCGACCGCGGGCACCTACGCGGTGCGCGGTCGCGTCACCAGCCTGCTCGAGCTCGGCGCCGGGTTCCATTCCCACTTCACCGGGCACGAGAACATCTTCATGAACGCGGCGATGATGGGCTTCTCGCGCAAGGAAGCGCAGAAGCGCTACCACGAGATCGTCGAGTTCAGCGAGCTGAAGGAGTTCATCCACGCGCCGATCCGCACCTACTCGTCCGGCATGACGGCGCGGCTGGCGTTCTCGGTCGCGTTCTCGACCGATCCCGACCTGCTGATCATCGACGAGATCCTCGCGGTCGGTGACCAGAACTTTCAGAAGAAGTGCTTCGACAAGGTCTGGAGCTTCAAGCAGCGCGGCAAGTCGATGTTCTTCTGCTCGCACGGCCTCTACCAGGTGCGGCAGATCTGCGAGCGCGCGATCTGGTTGCGGCAGGGCCGCATGCAGATGATCGGCGACGCCGTCACGGTCACGAACGAGTACGCGACCTACGAGAACAACCTGCTCGAAGGCGGCGACCCGTCGCCGTTCGCCGACGTGCCGAAGGCCGCGGCCAAGGACGACCTGCCGCGCATCCTCGGCGCCGAGCTGCTCGATCCGGTCACCGGCAAGCCGCGCAACATCTTCTCGCCCGGCGACAGCGTCGCGATCCGCGTGCACGTCCGCAATCCGCAGCGCGAGCGCATCACCGTCGCGGCCGGCGCCAAACGCACCGACGGCACGCTGTGCTTCGCGCACACGACCCAGTTCGCCGGCCTGTCGATCGACTTCGCCGAGGGCCACGTGACGCTGCTGCTCGATTCGCTGTGCCTGCTGTCCGGCGAGTTCGGCGTGCCGATCTGGCTGTTCGACGAGAACGGCGTGCACCTGTACCAGGAGCGGCCGGCGCAGCAGAACCTGATCGTGCAGAACCGCACCAAGGACCTCGGCCTGTTCCTGCAGGCCCACCGCTGGCAGGTCGAGCCGAAGACGAAGTGAGCGCGCGGCCCGCGCCGCGCCGCCTCAGATGAGGTCGGAGTACTTGTGCTTGCGGCTCATGAACAAGCTGTAGCCGACCAGCAGGAACCCGACCGCCCACGCCGCCGCGATGCCGAGCTGCGTCCAGAAGGGCCCGAAATCGGTGGTCGAACCGCCGAGCGCCATGCGGTGCACCTGGATCAGCGGCCAGGCCGGGTTCAGCGCCTGCATCCAATCGAGCACGGCGACCGGCAGCTTGCCTTCGAGATCCTTCGGCCCCCAGAACACCGGCGACAGGAACATCCACGCCTGCGAGATCAGGCGCCACAGCTGCGCGGTGTCGCGCAGGAACACGTGCAGGTTGGCCAGCAGCAGGCCGAGCCCGAGCGTCATCGTGAACTGCACCAACAGCACCAGCGGCAGTGCCGCGGTGTACCAACCGGGGTGGCCGAGGCCGGTCACCAGTCCGCCGACGAACGCGACGGTCGCGCCGACCAGGTAGATGACGAGCGACACCAACGCCACGTGCACCATCAGCACCTCGGCGGGGAAGGCGACCTTCTTCACCAGGTTGCCGTTCTCCACGATGATCGAGCACGCCTGCGCGGTCGCTTCGTTCAGGGCGTGGAAGGTGATGACCCCGGTGAACATGTAGAGCGCGAACTCCGCGCTCGGCGGCCCTTCGCCCTTCTTCAGGAAGAAGCCGAACACGACCCAGAAGATCGCGAACGTGAACAGCGGCTGCAGCAGGATCCAGCCGACGCCCAGCACCGACCCGTTGACGCGGGCCATCAGGTCGCGGCGCAGGAAGTTCTGCACCATGTAGCGATTGGCCCAGACCAGCTGCGGGAAGCGCGCGAGCGACCACACGTGGTGGAACGCACTGCGTTCGGCGGTAGCGGCGTCGTAGGTGCGGACGAGGGTCATCGGCGGAGTCGCGGGGGCGGGCAGGTTACCGGCGAGTCAGGCCGGCACAACGTGCGCGGTCTTCATCGAACACAGCACCGCCGGACCTGCAGCGGAACCCGCCGTCAGAACGGACGCAGCGCGGCGAGCCCGGCCAGCACGCGCTCACGCAGCCAGGGCCGGCACACGACGATCTGGTCGTTGCGCGGGTTCGGCTGGTTGTAGCGCTGCGCGCTGCCGTCGAGCCGGCACACCGCGAAGCCCGCCCCGCGCGCGACGATCTCCGGCGCGCAGGTGTCCCACTCCTTCAGGCCCTTGTCGTGCACATAGGCATCCGCCTTGCCGAACAGCAGCATCGCCACCTTGAAGCCGACGCTGCCGCACGGCACCAGCTCGGCACCGCCGAGCCGCACCGCGAGCGCCTTCACCCAGTCCGGCGTGTGCGAACGGCTGCAGACGAGCCGCAGCGGGCGGTCATGAGGCTCGCCGGTGTCCGCGGCCAGTTCGCGCGGCCAGTCGCCACCGTCCCCGTGCAGGCGCGCGGCGTTGCCGGGACTCGCGACGATGGTGCGGCCGATCGCCGGCAGGTTGACGGCACCGAGGCACGGCGCGCCGTCGAGCGCGAGCCCGACGTGCACGGCGAAGTCATGGCGCAGGCCCGAATACTCCTTGGTGCCATCCAGCGGATCGACGATCCACGTCCACCGACGCCCGAGGCGCTCCGGCGCGTCGGCGGTCTCCTCGGACAGCAGGCCATCATCGGGGAACGCGGCCTGCAGCGAGCCCTGCAGGAACGCGTCGGCGGCCTGGTCCCCGACGTCGCCGAGCATCGCATCGCTCCAGCGGCCCGCGGCGCGCAGTGCCATCAGG
>CAMAUH010000237.1 GCA_945861365.1 Candidatus Kuenenia stuttgartensis | reverse complement strand
GCGCGCGTGCACGCGCGCTTCCGCGACGACATCTGCACGCTGTCGCTCGACGCGACCAGCTCGCCGCTGCACCGCCGCGGCTACCGCCTCGACGGCGCCAAGGCGCCGCTGCGGGAAGACCTCGCGCACGCGCTGGTGCTGGCGAGCGGCTTCCGCGGCACCGAGGCGCTGCTCGATCCGTTCTGCGGCTCCGGCACGATCGCGATCGAAGCTGCAGCCCTCGCCGCGGGCCTGGCGCCGGGCCGCCTGCGACCACCGCCGCTGCAGCAACTGGAACTGTTCGACACCGACGTCTGGCAGCAGGTGCACGGCGCCGCCATCGCACCGCGCGGCAAGCCCGCGATCGCGGCGATCGATCGGGATGCCGGGGCGATCAAGGCCGCGACCGCCAACGCCGAACGGGCCGGCGTCGCCGGCGCGATCGAGTTCCGCACCGGCGCGTTCACGACGCACCCGTGGCTGCAGGAAGGCGGCGCGCCACCGAACGGCGTGCTGGTTACGAACCCGCCGTTCGGGCTGCGCGTGCCGAAGGCGGACGGGCTGCTGCCGCTCTACCAGACGCTCGGCCACCGCGCCGCGCGCCTCGGTGCTGGCTGGCAGGCGGCGATCCTCGCGCACGACGTGCGGCTCGCGCGGCGCACCGGCATGACGCTGCACGCCGCGTTCACGACCAAGCACGGCGGCCTGTCGGTCTCGGCGATGGTCGGCGCGGTGAGCGCGCCGCCTGCCGCAGGGTGAAGGCGGCCGCGACCGTCAGCGTGTGCGCCCGTCGACATCGAGCCGGCGTTCATGCCGCACTTCGATGCTGCCGCCGCCCGGCGCGAACGAATGCACCGTGATCGGCGCCGCCACCGAACGATAGCCGGCGCGCACGCGATAGACCCCGCGATAGCGCACGCCGCCGTCGGCGACCGCGACGTCCTCGAACATCGGGATGTTGCGATGCAGCACGCCGAGATCGAAGTGCATCGAGCCGCCCTTGGTGCCGATCGCGCTGACTTCGATCGGCCTGGCGCGCATTCGCGCGCGGCGTGCGGTATGGATGTCCGGACGAGGTCGTCCATGAACACGCGCCGCATCGTTCCCGCCGCCGTCGCCACCCTGTTCTTCGCGCTGCCCGCGATGGCCCAGGACGCCGCGGCCAAGGCCGCCAGCCACCAACGCATGGTGAAGACGCTGGCCGAGATCGCCGTCAAGGCGAAGACCGACCACAAGTACCACGGCGACGCGAAGGCGAAGCAACTGTGGGCCGAGCTCGCGGCAGCGGGCGACAAGGCGCCGTGGAAACTGCGGCTCGACAGCTCGCTCGAGCACCTGCGCCTCGGTGCCACGCGCGCCGGCATCACGATCCTCGAACAAGCGCTCGCGGCACTCGACGCCGGCACGATCGAGGGCGGCACACCGGAGAAGAACAACATCCGCTTCTACCTCGGCATGGCGTGGCTGCGCCTCGCCGAGACCGACAACTGCTGCGCGCGGCCGACGCCGGAGAGCTGCATCCTGCCGCTGCAGGGCGGTGCGCTGCACAGCGAGAAGGAGGGCTCGCAGAAGGCGATCCCGTTCTTCCTCGACGTGATGGCGAACACGCCGAGCGACGACTACTGGCATCTCGGCGCGCGCTGGCTCGTCAACCTCGCGCACATGACGCTCGGCAGCTGGCCCGACGGCGTGCCCGAAGCGCACCGCATCCCGGCCAGTGCGCTCGCCACCAAGATCCCGTTCCCGCACTTCGCCAACGTCGCCGGCAAAGTGAGCCTGGACCACTTCGGCATGCTCGGCGGCATCATCGCCGACGACTTCGACGGCGATGACGACCTCGACCTGCTGATCTCGCTGTGGGCCACCGACGGCCAGCTGCGCTACTTCCGCAACGACGGCGACGGTCGCTTCAGCGAACGCACCAAGGAAGCGGGCCTGCTCGGCATCACCAGCGGCATCAACATCTTCCAGGTCGACTACGACAACGACGGCGACCTCGATGCCTACGTGTGCCGCGGCGCTTGGCTGTACGACGGCGGTCGGCACCCCAACTCGCTGCTGCAGAACCAGGGCGACGCGACCTTCGTCGACGTGACGTTCGCGGCGGGCCTCGCCGAAGTGAACTACCCGACGTCGACCGCGGACTGGGCCGACATCGACAACGACGGCGACCTCGACCTGTACGTCGGCAACGAGACGTCGGTGAAGATCCAGGCGCCGAACCAGCTGTTCCGCAACGAAGGCGACGGCACGTTCTTCGACATCGCCGACCGCGCCGGCGTGCAGAACCTCGGCTACACGAAGGGCGTGGCGTTCAGCGACTACGACCGCGACGGCCGCGTCGACCTCTACGTCAGCAACCTGCACGAGCCGAACCGCCTCTACCACGCCGCCGGCAACGGCCGCTTCGTCGACGTCGCCGAGAAGCTCGGCATGCACGAGCCGATCGAGAGCTTCGGCGCGTGGTTCTGGGACTACGACAACGACGGCCACCTCGACCTGTTCTGCGCCGCCTATTCGACCGGCATCGGCGACCTCGCCGCGCACCTGCTCGGCGTGAAGCGCCCGCATCCGGAGACGATGCGGCTGTGGCGCGGCGACGGGAAGGGCGGCTTCCGCGACGTGACGAAGCAGGTCGGGCTCGACATCCCGGCGCTGCCGATGGGCGCCAACTTCGGCGACCTCGACAACGACGGCTTCCTCGACTTCTACCTCGGCACCGGCGATCCGTACTACTACAGCCTGATGCCGAACGTGCTGTTCCACAACGACGGCGGCAAGACGTTCACCGACGTGACGATGGCGAGCGGCACCGGCCACCTGCAGAAGGGCCACGGCACCGTGTTCGCCGACCTCGACAGCGACGGCGACCTCGACCTCTACACGATCCAGGGCGGCGCCTATCCCGGCGACGCGGCACACAACGCGTTGTTCCAGAACCCTGGCTTCGGCAACCACTGGCTCGCCGTGCAGCTGCAGGGCACGCACAGCAACCGCACCGCGGTCGGCGCGCACATCGAAGCGGTGTTCGACGACGCCGGCAGCGAACGCTCGGTGCATCGCGACGTCGGCAGCGGCGGGTGCTTCGGCGCCAACCCGCTGCGCCAGCACCTCGGCCTCGGCAAGGCAACGGTCTGCAAGCGCCTCGTCATCACGTGGCCGCGCGACGGCAAGCAGCAGGAACTGAAGGACGTGCCGATCGATCGCACGATTCGCATCGTCGAGGGCAAGGACGGGTTCACGGAGCTGGCGCTGAAGCCGGTGGTGCTCGGCGGTCGCTAGCGGGCTGCCAGCGCTCGCAGTCTCACCCGCTGCGAATCGGTCAGCGCCGGTAGGCCACGCGCTGCAGCACGACGTGCGTGGCCGCGCTGCGGAAGTGCGCGCGGTCGGCGTGCACTTCGCTCTGCAGCGGCCGATCAGCGAACGGATCGGCGAGTTCCGGCAGCGGCTCCCCGAGGCGGAACGCGATCGCCAGCCGCAACAGGCGGATGCGCGCGAGTTCGCCATGCAGCGAGCGCTCACTCTCTAGCAGATCCCGGAGATAGCTCGCCGTTGCTGTCACCGCCGAACTGCAGCCGAGCAGGGCCGCCCAGCCCTCGGCGCGCGCCGCCCACGACGTCCCTTCCTCCCGCATCGCCGGCAGTCCCTGCACGAAGGCGGCGATGGACTCGAGCTCCATGCGCACCGGATCGAACCCGTGCTGCCAGGCGCGCAGGTGGTCGCCGACGCCGGGCGGGAACCACCGGGGAACGCGGCCGGTGCGCAGGATGGTGTCCGCGCGATTGGCCAGGAACCCCACTGCGTCCTCCCGGCGCGGCCAGCGTTCGTCCAAGCGCGCCAATCCCTCGCCCAGCACGCGCATGGCCGCGACGTCGAGCTGTCCGAGTCGCGCTTCGGACCAGGCCTGGTCGAGCTGCAGACCGCTGCCATGCATGCGCGCATCGATCCGCACCGCCACCTGGTCGAGCCAGGCTTCGACACTCGCCTGCCATTCGCCGCGGTCGACAGCACGCTCGCGGGCGAGGCCGAGCAGATGGTGGAACTTGTGCTGCTCGAAGAAGCCGATGGCGTGCTGCGGTGCCGTCGTCGCGTGCACGGCGCGTTGCAGCAAGGCCACGATCGGCTGCGCAGCAGGCCATGCCGCCTCGCGACCACTCGCACTCTGCGCAACCTGCCACATGGCCGGCCGCCAATCGCGTCGCCCCAACATGGCGGCGGCCATCGCGTAGGCGAGCTCGGGGTTCGGCTCGTTGGCGGCGCCGTACAGAGCGGTGCGAACGCTCCCGGCGCGCACGGCGTCCCCGGCGGCCCGTTCCCGAGCCTGGGCCGCGACGAAGCGGACGAGACCTTCCCGAAGCCCGACCGTGTGCCGCGCCCCAAGCGATGCCATCACCATGCCGCCGAGCACGGCGACCGTCGCCATCCCGACCATCAACGCCGACAACCCGCGCATCCGATGGCTATCGGCCACCCCGCGCCCCCCGCTGCACCGCGGCCCGCCCCGCCACGTGCGGCACGCGAACGGGCCCTTCGACGCAGCCCTCACCACCACCGCGCGTGGTCCGATGGCGCCTCAAACAGGAGATCCCATGCTCGAAGCCCAACGCCCGCTCCCCTACGCCGCAGCCCGAAGCGCCGCCCGCCGCTGGGTCGACAGCTACCAACCGCGCGGCAAGCTGCATCCGGCGGTCTGCACCCAATGCCGCGCCGCGGAATGGCAGGGCCAGTGGCGCTGGAACGTCGAGCTGCCAGACCTCGCGCCGGTGCTGTGCCCGGCCTGCGAACGCACGCGCGACGGCGCCGCCGCGCACACGATCGAACTCACGGGCGCGATGCCGCCGCACTGGAACACCGTGCGCACGCTGCTCGGCCAGGTCGAACGCGACACCATCCGCGATGCGCCGATGGAGCGGCTGATGCCGCTCCAGGTGCTCGACGACCGGGTCGTCGTGCGGACCACCGGCAAGCAGATCGCCCGACGCGCCGTCGCCGCGCTGGTGCGCCGCTGGCGCCATGGCCTGCGCCTGACCTTCGGCGCGGACACGACGACGATCGAGTGGCTCGACAGCGGGCGCTGAGCCCGCCCCGGGCCTCGCAATCGCCGCAATGCCTCGCGACAGTGTCGCCGCCATGCTGCGCCCTCGCCCGTCGACACTCTCCCTCGCCGCACTGCCCCTGCTCGCGGCACCCGCCCTCGCCCAGCACGACACCGCGCAAGCGCCCGAGAAGCGCCCGATGTACGTGGCGCCCGCCAGCGACGAGGCGCAGAAGCAGATCGCCGGCTTCCAGCTGCCGGCGGGCTTCGTGTGCGACCTCGTCGCCGCCGAACCGGACCTGTGCAACGCGGTGGCGTTCGCGTTCGACAACCAGGGCCGCTGCTACGTCGCCGAGACCTTCCGCATCAACGACGGCGTCTTCGACACGCGCAGCTACATGCAGTGGAAGGACGACGACCTCGCGTGCCTGACCGTCGCCGACCGCCTCGCGAAGTACGGAAAGCACATCCCGAACGACATCCCGAAGTACGCCGGCTACTCGGAACGCATCCGCCTGCTGGTCGACACCGACAAGAACGGCGTGTTCGACCGCAGCACCGTGTTCGCCGACGGCTTCACCGACCTCGCCGACGGCATCGCGTCGGGTGTGCTGCCGGTCGGCAACGACGTGTGGTTCACCAACATCCCGAAGCTGTGGAGGCTGCGCGACGGCAACGGCGACGGCATCGCCGACGAACGCACCGCCGTGCAGGACGGCTACGGCGTGCACACGTCGCTGATCGGCCACGACATGCACGGCCTGATCGTCGGCCCCGACCGCCGCCTCTACTTCTCGATCGGTGACCGCGGCTTCCAGGTCAGCGACGGCAAGCGCACGTTGGCGTACCCGCACGAGGGCGCCGTGCTGCGTTGCGAACTCGACGGGAGCGGCCTCGAAGTCGTGCACCGCGGCCTGCGCAACCCGCAGGAACTCGCGTTCGACGCGTTCGGCGACCTGTTCACCGGCGACAACAACAGCGACGGCGGCGACCGCGCGCGCCTCGTGCAGATCGTGACCGGCGCCGACACCGGCTGGCGCATCGGCTACCAGTGGCTCGACGACCGCGGTGCTTGGAACCGCGACAAGCTGTGGCAACCGCGCCATCCGCAGCAGTCGGCGCGCGTGCTGCCACCGGTCGCCAACTTCGCCGATGGCCCGTCCGGCCTGGTGTTCGATCCTGGCATCGGCCTCAGCGAGCGCTTCCGCGGCTGCTTCTTCCTGTGCGACTTCCGCGGCGGCGCCAGCTACAGCGGCGTGCACGCGATCCGGCTCGAACGCAACGGTGCTGGCTACGCGCTCGGCAGCACCGACAAGGTGGTCTGGAACGTGCTCGCCACCGACGTCGACTTCGGCCCCGACGGTTCGATGTACGTGCTCGACTGGGTCAGCGGCTGGAACAAGACCGGCAAGGGCCGCATCTACCGCGTGCGGCCCGCCAATGCCGGCAACGACCTTGCCCTGCGCAGCAGTGCGACGCTGCTCGGCAGCGACCTTTTGGCGCGCGGCACTGCGGCGCTGCAGCCGCTGCTGGCCCACGCCGATCGCCGCGTGCGGCAGGCGGCGCAGTTCGCGCTGGTCGACCTCGGTGCGCACGAAGTGCTGGCCGCCGTCGCGAACGCGCGTGATGCGGCGCGGCTGGCGCGCGTGCACGCGCTGTTCGGCCTCGGCATCCTCGGCCGCCGCGATGCGAGCCGGCTCGACGGCG
>CAMAUH010000236.1 GCA_945861365.1 Candidatus Kuenenia stuttgartensis | reverse complement strand
GGTTCCCGCCACCACGCACCAGAACCCACCGCTCGCGACATCCCCAGCGGCCAGATACGGCAGCGCCGACTGTGGCGGGACCGCGACGCCGAGGGCGCGCATCAGCGCCAGGTAGCCGAACAGCAGCGGCGTCCACAACAGCACGAACGGCGCGTAACGACCGGCGACCTGACCGATGCGCAGCGGCAACCAGGGCAAGCCCGGCCGCAGCGCAAAGGCGAGCGCCACGACGGCGGCGCAGGCGAACACGAAGCCGAGCATGCTCTGCTCGACGTGCGCGCGTGGCGCCGTGACCACCGCGCCATCCGCCTGCCGCAACAGGTCGAACGCCAGCACCGGCCCGACCGCCAGCAGGGCGAGCCCGAGCAGGAACCGGCCGGCCAGCTGCGCAGCCGTGGCCATGTCACTCCCCGGCGATGATGCCGCTCGTCGGCGACGACGCGCTCGCGTACAGCTTCTTGCCGATGCGGCCGGCGAGGAACGCATCGCGCCCGGCTTCCGCCGCGGCCTTCATCGCCCGCGCCATGCGCACCGGATCCTTCGCCAGCGCGACGCCGGTGTTCAACAGCACGCCGTGCGCGCCGAGTTCGAACGCGATCGCGACGTCGCTGGCGGTGCCGACGCCGGCATCGACGATCACCGGCACCTTCGTGCGCTCGAGGATGATGCGCAGGTTGTTCGGGTTCAGGATGCCCTGGCCGCTGCCGATCGGCGCGCCGGCCGGCATCACCGAGGTGACGCCGACGTCCTCGAGGCGCTTGGCCAGCACCGGGTCGTCGCTGGTGTAGCACAGCACGACGAACCCTTCCTTGACGAGCACCTTGGCGGCTTCCAGCGTGCCGATCGGATCGGGCAGCAGCGTCTGCGGATCGCCGAGCACCTCGAGCTTGACGAGGTCGCCGATACCGAGTTCGCGACCGAGCCGCGCAGTGCGGATCGCGTGGTCGGCGTCGAAGCAGCCGGCGGTGTTCGGCAGCAGCACGTACTTGTCGCGCGGCAGGTAGTCGAGCAGCGTCTTGCCGTCGGGCACGCCGAGCTGCATGCGCCGCACGGCGACGGTCACGCATTGCGTGCCCGACATCGCCAGCGACTCCACCATCGACTCCATCGACGGGTACTTGCCGGTGCCGAGGAACAGGCGGGATTGGAACGAGTACTTGCCGAGGAGCAGCGGTTGGTCGACGAGCGTCACGGCGCCGATCGTGCGCGCGGATCCAGCGCGGAACAAGGGTGCGGACTCACCCACCGCCGAAGAACGTCACCACCTCGAGCCGATCGCCGTCGACCAGCAACGTGCTGGCATGCTCGGCGCGCCGCACGATCTCACGGTTGCGTTCCACCGCGACCTGGCTGGCCTTCAGCCCGAGCAGAGCGACCAGATCGGCGACCGTGCTGCCCACCGGCAGTTCGCGCGGCTCCCCGTTCACCGTCACCGTCATCGTGTTCATGCGTCGAGTCGCTGCAACAGCAGCACCTTCAAGTACTCGGACTCCGGGTGCGTGACCAGCACCGGATGGTCGGGGCCCGCCCCCAGCCGCTGCCGCATCACCACGCGGAACGGCAACCCGGCGGCAGCCTGCCGCACGAGCTCTTCGAAGCGCGGGCCATCCATGTGGTGGCTGCACGTGCACGTCAGCAGGAAGCCGTTCGGCGCCAGCAGCCGCAGCGCTTGGCGATTGAGGTCGCGGTAGCCGCGCTCGGCACCTTCGACCTCGCGCCGCGACTTCGCGAACGCCGGCGGATCGAGAACGATCAGGTCGAAGTTCGCGTGGCCTTCGCGCTGGCCGCGCAGGAAGTCGAACACGTTGCCGGCGTGCGTCTGCAGCCCAGCGAAGCCGTTGGCGGTAGCCCCGGCAGTGGCCTGCGCGAGGGCTGGTTCCGACTGGTCGACGGCGAGCGCGGACGCGGCCCCACCGGCCAGCGCGTTCATCGCGAAGCCGCCCTGGTAGCAGAACAGGTCGAGCACACGCCGGCCCTTGGCGAGCTGCTGCACCAGCGCGCGCGCCGGCCGCTGGTCGAGATAGAAGCCGGTCTTGTGGCCGTCGAACGGACGCACCACGTGCCGCACGCCGTGCTCGACGATCGCCACTTCGGTGACGCGCTTGCCGTGCAGCAGGCGCACCTCTTCGGCGAGCCCTTCGTGCTTGCGCACCGCGACGTCGTTGCGCGCGACGACCGCTTCGGCACCGAGCCGTTCGGCGAGGAACGGCACGATCGCGTCGAGCGAGTTCTCGACCACGGCGTTGGTCGCCTGCAGCACCAGCACCGGCCCGTAGCGATCGATGACGAGGCCCGGCAGCAGGTCCGCTTCACCGTGCACGAGCCGCGCGCCATCGGTCGGACCGAGCTGGCCGGCGCGCGCGTCGAGAGCGGTGAGCAGGCGCGCGCGAAAGAACGCGTCGCGGTCCGGCACCGCGAGGCCCGGCCACGGCCCACACAGCCGCAGCGCCAGCTTGCCGGTGCCGGTCATGCCGAGGCCGAGGTCGCGCCCTTCTTCGTCGAGCACGCGCACGAGCCGCGGCGGCGTCACCGACCCGGCGAGCACGTCGTCGGCGTAGAACCACGGCTGACCGCGGCGCGCGAAGCCGCTGGCGCGCGGGTTGAGTCGCAGTTCGGGAGTCACAGTCGCGGGTTCGGCAGCCATCGGGCCGCACAAGGTAGGCCGACAACCCCGGGTTTTCCCACCTGCCATCCGAGGCAGCGCCGACCCGCGCGGCGTCATCGACGGATCACGCTCGACGTGCTGGCATACTGCGGCGGCAATGGATGCCGGAAAACGCTCGCCACTAGGCCCCGACCGTCTTCGGGAAGCACTTGCCCTGGCCGTGCAGTTTCGCAGGGAAGGCGGCGATTCGCAGGCGTTCCTGACCGAGCATCCGGAGCTCGCGGACTTGCTGGAGCCGATGATCCGGCCGCTCGACCCGGCTGCCGACAGTATCGCCGCGACCACGGACGGTTCGCAGCTGCCGCCGGTGTTGCCGGCCATCGGATTGCGCCCGGGCGATCGCGTCGACGCCTACTGCATCGAGAGCATTCTCGGGCGCGGCGGCATGGGCACCGTGTTGCTGGCGGCCGAGCCGGCACTGGATCGCCACGTCGCCATCAAGTTCTGCATCGGCCCCACGGGAGTGCTGCACGAGCGGGCGCAGCTGCGGTTCCGCCGCGAAGCCCGCGTGCTCGCGGCCATCGACCACCCGGGCGTCGTGCGCGTGCTCGCCAACGGCACCTGTCGCGACGTGCCCTACTACGTGATGGAGTATGTCGAAGGCCCCAGCCTGCGCGACCTGCTGGAACGCCTGCGGCAGGCCGGGGCGCAGCAGGCCAGCAGTGGGATGTGGCGATCGGCGCTGGCTGGGGTGATGCCGACGGGATCGGTGCCGACGCCGGCAGTCGCGGAGGACTACGCACGCATCGTCGCCGAGTTGGGCGCGCAGATCGCCGCCGCACTGGCCGCGGCACACGCCGCCGGCATCGTGCATCGCGACGTCAAGCCCGGGAACGTGCTGCTGCGGCCGGATGGTCGGGCCGTGCTCGTCGATTTCGGCATCGCGCGGGTCGAGGGCGGCATCGACATGACGCTGACGGGCGATCTGCCGGGCACGCCGCAGTACATGTCGCCGGAGCAGGCACAGGGCGGCGCCGTCGACCACCGTTGCGACGTGTTCTCGCTCGGGGCGCTGCTCTACGAGGCACTGACGTTGCGACGGCCGTTCGAAGAAGACACGCCGATCGCCGAGTTGGCGCGGCTGCATGCCGACGAGCCCATCGATCCCCGGCGCGGCAATGCGGAGGTTCCCGCCGAGCTGGCCGCGATCGTCCTGCATGCCATGGAGAAGAAGCCGGCCGGCCGCTACCAGACGGCTGCCGCGATGCTGCGCGACCTGCAGGCGTTCCTCGCCGGCGACGCCGTCAGCGTGCGGCCGCCATCGCGGTCGAAGCGCGCCTGGCGGTGGCTGCGGCGCAATCCTTGGCGCGGTGGCGCCGTGGCGCTCGCAGGGGCGTCGCTGTTGGCCGTCGGCATCAGCACGGCGGTGTTCACCAACCAGGTGGTGGCCGAAGCGGCCCGCACCCGGAAAGCCCTCGACGAAGTCCAACGGCTGACGATCGGCGTGCGACTCGATCGCGCGGAGGCGGCCGCGGCGGCCTTCCGCGCACCGGGCATCGACCAACTGCCGGCGATGGAAGCCTGGTTGCGGGACCACGGCGAGCCGCTGGCCGCCGAACTGCCGCAACTCAAGAGTGTGCTCGGCCAGCTGCGCCGCGACGCGGAGCAATACACCGCCGCGGCGGCCGAGGCAGATCGCAGGCGACACCCGAACTTCGAGCAGATCGAGCACGTCGAGGCGGAGTTGCTCGCCTTCGATGAGGATCGGCTCACCTACACACCGGACGCCGATCCAGCCCGCATCGAGCGCCACCATGAGCTGCTGCACAGGAGCCTCAAGGAACTCAAGGAACAGGTGTACGCGCGCCGTACCTGGCTGTTCGCGAAGCCCGAAACCCAGTTCCTGCACGACCAGGTGACGGCGCTGATCAAGCGCCTCATCGCGTTCGGCGGCACTCGCGGCGAGCTGACACGAGTCCGCCGCGAGATCGAGGTCGTGCGAACCAACCACCAGCGCGGATTGGTCGAAGCCGCGGACGCTTGGGCAAAGGCGAGTGCCGCGATCGCCGGCGATCCACGCTTTGGCGGCCTCGCACTGCTGCCGCAGCGCGACCTGCTGCCGCTCGGCCCCGATCCCACCTCAGGCCTGCAGGAGTTCCTGCATCTGCGCTCGTTGGCGGATGACGAACCCCTGCCGGTGCGCGACCACAACGGGTCGCTGGCCATTCGACCGGGCCTGGGGATCGTGCTCGTGCTGTTGCCCGGGGGAGAGTTCGCGATGGGAGCCCGCGCGGACGATCCGCACGCTCATCCCCACGAACGACCTGTGCATCCGGTGCGGCTGCGGCCGTTCCTGCTGGCCAAGCACGAGACCACCATCGCCCAGTGGTTCCGCCTGGCCGGGGATCGCCCCAACAACTACCCCGCCAAGTTCGCCGACGGCAAGTTCGGCACCGGCGAGACCAGCCCCGTCGAGAGCGTCTCGACGGGGCGTGCGAAGGCGGTACTGGGACAGCATGGGCTCGTGCTGCCCACGGACGCGCAATGGGAGTATGCCTGCCGGGCCGGGACGGACAGCCCTTGGCCTTGGCCGGCGGATGCGGACCCGTGCCGCTACGCCAACGTCTCCGATGCCGATTCGCGTGCCGCGAACACGAACAACACGGTCTACGAGGCCTGCAGGGACGGCTTCGTACTGCACGCGCCGATCGGCAGGCTGCTGCCGAATGCGTTCGGGTTGCACGACATGATCGGCAACGTGGCCGAGATCACCAGCGATCGCGCGCTGCGCTTCGAGCGCCGCGAGATCGGTGAGGACGGCCAGCGCGAGATCTACTTGCACGACTCCAAGGCCATCATGCTGAAGGGCGGCTCCTACATGGAGAGCCTGGTCTTCTGCCGCTCAGCGTGTCGCCAGCGCAGTGAGCAACCCGAGTTCAGCACGGCCTGGCTGGGAGTGCGCGCGGCCAGAGTCCTCGAGCGATAGGCGCCGGCCGCGACGCCGATCAGGACCGTGCCCGATCGGCGCAAATCGACCTCAGTTGGTCAGCGTGAACAGCAGGCGATTCGACGCCGACACACCGCCCAGCAGCGGGCACGGCGTGAACGCGGTGCCGAAGCTGAGCCACTGGCTCTCCATCTGGAAGTTCACCAGCACCGGATCGCACGGCAGCGCGAACACCGAGTTCGCGGTGCCGCCGACGTTGGTCTTCAGCTCCAGCGCGACCGGGTTCGTGTAGGTGCAGCTGCCGCAGATCAGGCCGCCGCTCGGCAGGCCGAGGTTGAGGAACAGCAGCGCCGCCGGATCGGCACCGGTGACCCGGAACGCGAAGTTCGGGTTGCCGATGACGAACGCGCCGCCGGTCGTCGTGTTGGTGCCGCCGAGCGCGCAGCCGCCGAGCAGATTGGTCGGTGCGGTGCCGGCGCCGAGCAGCTCATAGCGTTGGCCGACGATGCTGCTGCTGAACGGCGGAGTGTCCAACGACTCCGTGTAGCTGATCAGCGCGTCGTCCGAGGACGAGATGCTGACGTAGCGACTGGAGATGCGCGGCGAGCCATGGCGCAGTCCGGTCGAACCGAGGTTCTGCTGGATCACGCCGCACGTCGTGCAGTCCGGGCTGATGGCTGCCACGATCACCTTGTCGGTGATGCTCGCCGTCTTGCGGGTGAAGACGAGCGCGTAGCGCAGGCCCACCAGTGCCACGTCGGGCTCGAACTCGTCGCGCGCGGCGAGGTTCGCGACCGGCACACCGGGAACCGTCACGGTCAATCCCAGAGTGCTCCCCGAGACCCTCGCGCAGGCGATATCACGCGCCGAGGCAGCAGGCGCCTCGGGTTGCGACCAGCAGACCAGGTAGGAGTCGGCGGCCCCGTCGCAGCTCGGTTGTCCGCAACCAGCGGTCGCGCCCGAGAGCAGCAGGCCGGGCCCATAGAGGGTGAGATCGCGCGATACGTAGCGGCCGCGGATCTCGCCGAGCTCTTCCCACACGATCAAGGTGCGCCCGGTGGAATCGCACATCTTGGCAATCGCCGGCTGCCGGAACGTGGATCCGGTCCCGATCGTCGTCACGTCGAAGACAAACGGTAGTCCCGAAGCCGCGAGTGTCACCTGACAGGC